>JAKISE010000028.1 GCA_021648745.1 Cyclobacteriaceae bacterium | reverse complement strand
GTAAAGATTGTCTCTTTCGTTTTTACCTCCAATATTATAAGTTTCTCCTGAAACTCCAGTTTTATAGGCTATTTCAATTCCTTTGCAATGATCTAGTACATATAACCAATCTCGCACATTCTTACCATCTCCATAAATGGGAATAGGTTCTTGCGCTAATGCTTTACGAATGATAGTGGGAATTAGTTTTTCGTCATGTTGCTTCGGTCCATAATTATTAGAGCAATTCGTAGTCACTACATTCATGCCATAGGTATGATAATAAGAGCGCACTAAAAAATCAGAAGAGGCTTTAGATGCGCTATAGGGGCTATTGGGAGCATAAGGAGTCTCTTCTGTAAATAATCCAGTGGCACCTAGACTACCATATACTTCATCGGTTGAAACATGGTGAAAACGATTGGTTGAGTATCCTTCTTTAACTTTAAAAGGAGCATCCATCCATTTCTTTCGGGCGACTTCAATTAAATTGAAGGTGCCATTTACATTGGTTTCGATAAATGCTTTCGGGCCAGTAATTGAGTTATCTACATGGGATTCAGCTGCAAAATGAAATACCCCTTTAAAATCATAGGTGTTAAATAGTTGCTCAATAAAATCATAATCTCGAATATCTCCTTTTACAAAGGTGTAATTCGGCTTTTTCTCCACCTCATTAAGATTTTGTAAGTCGCCTGCATAAGTTAATAGATCCAGGTTTATAATGTGATGCGTGGGGTTAACTTCTAAATAAAAGGGTATGAAATTAGAGCCAATAAATCCAGCTCCACCAGTTACTAATATAGTATTACTCATTGTCAAATTCTTTTAGAGATGGTAATATAAGGTCTTTTTCTGAAGTGATTATTTTTTCTTCTTCTATTCCCCAATCAATACTTAATTCTTTGTCATTATAAATTAACCCAGACTCAGCATTTGATGCATAAAAATTATCTGCTTTATAATGAATCGTTGCAACATCAGACAAAACAGAAAATCCATGGGCAAATCCTCTCGGAACGAAGAGTTGCTGTTTGTTTTCTTCACTTAATACATAAGAGACAAACTTTCCATAGGTGTCAGAATTTGGTCTTAGATCCACAGCAACATCTAGTATTTCACCTTTAATAGCTCGAACCAGTTTTGCCTGCGCAAAAGTACCTAATTGCATATGTAGCCCTCTTATAACGCCATAACTAGATTGAGATTGATTGTCTTGAACAAAATGTGTAGTGTAGCCAATAGCTTTATCAAATTCCCTTTGATTGAAACTCTCAAAGAAATACCCTCGATCGTCTTTAAATACTCTTGGGTTTAACAGAAAACAACCTTTTAGTTTCGTTTCTCTAATTTCCATGTTTTATTTTTTCCAATACCATTTCACATACTTCGTTATCCCTGTTTCAAAATCAAAATCAGGTTCATAGCCCAATACATCCTTGGCAAAACTAATGTCAGCTTGGGAATGTTTTACATCCCCAGCTCTTTCTGGACCAAAGGTTAGACTAATTTCTTTTACATTACTTTGATAACGCCCCAAGTTCGTTTTTAGAGATTCAAACATATCTATTAAAGAACCTCTTCCTCCAAAAGCTACATTAAACACTTTATTTATAGCAGCTTGATTAGTAGATAAAGCTGCCAACTGATTTATTTGAATCACATTATCTATATAAGTAAAGTCCCTAGATGTTTTTCCATCACCATTAATGGTTGGAGATTCTAAGTTTACCAATTGATTGATAAATTTAGGGATGACAGCAGCATAAGCTCCATCAGGGTCTTGTCTTCTTCCAAACACATTAAAATAACGCAGTCCTACAGTTTCAAGTCCATAAGTTTTGTAAAAGACATCGGCATAAAGCTCGTTTACATATTTAGTTACCGCATAAGGAGATAGAGGCTTACCAATTATACCTTCAACTTTTGGTAAGCCTGGATGATCTCCATAAGTAGAGGAGCTAGCTGCGTACACAAACCGTTTGACTTTATTATCTTTAGCAGCAACTAACATATTAAGGAAGCCAGTGATATTAACGTCATTAGTAGTAATTGGATCGTTAATGGATCTAGGAACAGATCCTAAGGCTGCTTGATGAAGAACGTAGTCTACACCACTAAAAGTCGTTTGGCAATCGCTTAAATTTCTAATATCTCCCTCTAATAGTGTAAAATTTGAATTCGAAAGATTGTGCACAATGTTTTCTCTTTTGCCTGTAGAAAAATTATCCAAGCAAATTACAACATTATTATTATTTAGTAATTCATCAATTAAATTAGAACCAATAAAGCCAGCACCACCTGTTACTAATACTTTTGAGTTATGAATAACTCTATTTTTAGCTCCCAACACTATTGCTTTAAAATGTTAATTAAATATTTGCCGTAGCCACTTTTTAGCAAAGGTTGTGCAATTTTTTCTACTTGTGAAGCATCAATGTAACCCATTAAATAGGCTACTTCTTCAATGCAGCCAATTTTTAGTCCTTGTCTATTCTCTATTACTTTAACAAACTCTCCAGCTTCAATTAAAGATTGTATAGTGCCTGTGTCCAGCCAAGCTGTTCCTCTATCTAAAATACCAACCTCAAGTGCTCCTCTTTCAAGGAACACTTTATTTACATCGGTAATTTCAAGTTCTCCGCGATGGCTGGGCTTAATGTTTTCAGCTATTTCTACTACTTCATTGGTATAAAAATAGAGCCCAGGCACTGCATAATTTGATTTTGGGTTTTCAGGCTTTTCTTCTATTGAAATGGCCTTCTTTTCATCATTAAATTCAACCACCCCGTAGCGTTCAGGGTCATTTACATGATAGGCAAACACAACGCCTCCTTTAGGGGTAGTGTGCGATTGCATTAGCTTAGCCATTCCTGAACCATAAAAAATATTATCTCCTAAAATTAAAGCTACGTCATCGGTGCCAATAAACTCTTTACCTATAATAAATGCTTGTGCTAGTCCTTCAGGTTTGGGTTGAACTTTATAGGAAAATTTGCAACCAATCCTTGATCCATCCCCTAAAAGTTTTTCAAAGTTAGGTAAATCCTCAGGAGTAGAAATAATAAGTATTTCTTGAATACCTGCCAACATAAGCGTTGAAAGCGGGTAATAAATCATTGGCTTATCATAAACAGGCATCAATTGTTTACTTACCGCTAATGTTAAGGGGTGTAATCGAGTACCAGAACCCCCTGCTAAAATAATTCCTTTCATGTTTAAAGTCTTTCTTCGGTTAATGATCTTTCTAATGCTCCTTTTACATCAAAAACTACTGTGTTCTTACTTTTGAGTTGTCCCCAATCGAGATTTGAAAATGATTTGTGCTTAACAGCATACACTATCGCATCATAATTAGAGGAAGGCGAGTCAATGAGAGTAATGTTATATTCATTTATTACTTCATCCTTGTTTGCATTAGGGTCAAATACCTCCACTTGTGTGCCAAACTCCTTTAATTCTTTAATTACATCAATTACTCGAGAGTTTCTTATATCTGGGCAATCCTCTTTAAACGTAATACCTAAAACTAACACCTTTGCGTTATGCGCTGTGCCGGCCACATTTAAAAGTTTCATTACTCGGCTTGCCACATAAGCTCCCATGCCATCATTAACTCTTCGCCCTGCCAAAATTACCTGCGGGTTATATCCCAAACTTTCCGCTTTATAGGTTAAATAATAGGGGTCGACCCCAATACAGTGCCCTCCCACCAAACCTGGTTTAAAAGGAAGAAAGTTCCATTTTGTGGCAGCTGCTTCTAATACTTCATGTGTGTCAATGCCTATTTTATGAAATATTTTAGCCAATTCATTTACAAAGGCAATATTTAAATCCCTTTGTGAGTTTTCGATTACCTTGGCTGCTTCAGCCACTTTAATAGAGCTAGCTAGGTGGGTTCCTGCTGTTATTATTTCCTTGTAGAGGGCATCAACTTCTTTCCCGATTTCGGGTGTACTCCCACTTGTTACTTTTTTAATATCTGCAACCCGATGTTCCTTATCTCCTGGGTTTATCCGTTCAGGAGAATAGCCACAGAAAAAGTCCTTATTGAACATTAAACCACTCTCTTTTTCCAAAATAGGCACACAAACTTCTTCAGTAGCTCCTGGATAGACGGTAGATTCGTAAATTACAATATCTCCATTTTTAAGAACAGAACCAATTAATTGACTAGCTTTTTCAAGTGGACTTAAATCTGGTTTTTTATGTTTATCAATAGGCGTAGGAACTGTAACAATATAAATTTGAGCATTACTAATTTTATCTATGTCAGAAGTAAACTGAAGGTGCTTTGCCTCAGTTAACTCTTTTTTGTTTAGCTCCAATGTTCGGTCAATTCCATTCGAAAGTTCACGTATTCGTTCTTCATTAATATCAAATCCGATGACTGTTCTTTTTTTGCCAAATTCAGCGGCAAGAGGAAGGCCAACATATCCTAACCCAATTACAGCTATTGTTTTTTGCTCTTTTATCATTGTCTAAAATTATATTACAAAATTAGTAACAATGTAGTTAGTAATCCATAAGGTGTTGTTAGTTCTTTTTTATCTAATTTTGCAGCATAATAGTGTCAAATATGAGTCAGCAAAATACAAATACCGATAATTACAGAGAAGATGAAATAGATCTTCGAAAATTATTCCAAGCCATTGGTAATGGATTCGCAAATATTGGAAAAGAGTTTGTTAATTTAATCATAAGGATACGAAGAGCGAGTCTCAGATATAAGATTTTGCTTATTGGTATGATGGTGGCAGGAGTAATTACGGGTGTTGCATTTAATAATATTAGCAAACCATATTTTAATACGTCAATGCTTTTATCTTCTGAGTACTTTAATGGAAAACTTGTTGAAAACAATATAGAAAAACTAAACACACTTTGTAAAGAGGAAGATCGAATTGGCTTAGCTAAAATTTTAAATATTGATGCCCAAGTTGCTAAAAATATTAAAGACTTTGATTATGAACCTTTGGTGCTAGAACAAGACATTGTGGACGTGGAAGTGCTTAAGCAAAAATTAGAGGAGCTTAAAGTAAAAGACCCCGACATTGAAAAAGTGATTGAGCAAATAGAAATCAGGAATAAAAAGACCTATATAATTACCGTGCATGTTTTTGACAATAAAATCATTGGTAATTTGCAAGAGTCTTTGGTAGATTATTTTAGGGGTAGCCCATTTGTAAAAAACAGAATTGCGGCTACGAGGACTAGTCAGCTAAAATTAATAAATAAATTGAAAAACGATTTAATTTATTTGGATAGTCTTAAGCATCTATTTAACGAAAATTTAAGATCAAATTCGACTAAAAAAGGAGAGCCTTCTAGCTTATATATTGGAGAATCTGGAGCACTTGATCCTGTTCGGTTTTATTCGCAAAGTGTAAAACTGTATGAACAATTACAAGAAACACAACAACAAGTTGAGCTTGGTGATGACTTCGAGGTTATTGATGGATTTACTGCATTTTCTAAACCGGAAAGCCCCGGCTTAATAAAAGCTACCGCGTTGTCGGTACTTTATTTTTTAGGATTAGCATACCTAATTATTATTTTTATAGAAACGAACAAATACCTAAACAAGGTTGAAAAGGAACGATTTAATCAACAGAAGGACTAACGTATGATTAAATTAGGATTAATACGGGAAGGGAAAACCCCTGTGGATAAACGTGTGCCTTTAACACCCTCTCAGGCTGCTCAATTACAGAAAAAATTTGATGTGCAAATTGTAGCTCAATCTAGTAACATTCGTTGCTTTAAGGATCAAGAATATCTATCTAAAGGGATACAAATAGTTGAGGATGTCTCCGACTGTGATATATTATTGGGTGTTAAAGAAGTTCCCATGTCTGATCTAATACCAAACAAGACGTACTTCTTTTTTTCGCATACTTCTAAGGCACAACCCTACAACCAAAAGCTTTTAAAAGCTATTATTGAAAAGAAAATTAAACTAGTTGATTACGAAGGCTTAACAAACCCAAGGGGTGCTAGAGTAGTTGCTTTTGGTAGGTATGCTGGTATTGTGGGTGCCTATAATGGTATTAAAACATACGGAAAAAGATTTAATCTCTTTAGCATAAGAGCGGCTAATGCTTGTTACGACTTAGATGATTTACAAACAGAATATTCAAAAGTTAAACTGCCGCCAATAAAAATGATTTTAACCGGTAGAGGTCGAGTTTCAAAAGGAGTAGAGGAAGTATTTATTGGTATGGGAATTACTAAAGTAACACCCAAACAGTTCTTAACCGATCAGTTTGATTATCCTGTGTATGCACAAGTTCATTCTGATGAATATAATAAAACAAAAGACGGAACCACATTTAACATTAAGGATTTTCATTCTGACCCAAAAGAATATGAAGGAGATTTTTTGAAATATTCTAAGGAGGCGGATTTGTTGGTTGCAGGGGCTTTTTGGGATCCTCATGCACCTGTACTTTTTACTAGAGAGGATGCATCCGAGGATGATTTTAAAATAAAAGTAATAGCAGATATTACCTGTGATATTGAAGGATCAATCCCATCTACTTTAAGACCGAGCACCATCGCAGAGCCTATCTATGATTACTCTGCTAAAGAAGGGGTTGAGAAACCTGCCTTTTCAAGTGATGCTAATATTACGGTGATGGCTGTAGATAACCTTCCTTGTGAATTACCTATTAATGCCTCTAATGATTTTGGCGAACAATTAATTAATAATGTGTTGCCACATTTATTTTCCGGAGATAAAGAGGAAGTCATCAAACGAGCAACAATAACTGATAATGGCCAACTCACAGAAAAGTACAGCTATTTGCAAAATTTCCTTGAAGGGAAATAGCTTGTGAAAGCTAGGTAGTTAAAAACAGCCTCATTCTGAGCTGAATGACGAAGGTGGTTTTTGAGGCAGTATTTATTAAAAAAAATATAAGTCTCAATCCAACTTCAAACTTTGTACTCTTAACTTTTAACTCCGTTTTATCCGTTCATAGAAACTAAAAATTCAGCATTGTTTCTAGTTCCTTTCATTTTCTGCAATAAGAATTCCATTGATTCAACAGAGTTCATATCGCTCATAAACTTCCTCAATATCCAAATTCGTTGTAGCTCTTCCTTATCCATTAATAAGTCTTCTCTTCTCGTTCCAGAAGCGGGCACATCAATAGCAGGATACACTCGTTTATTAGCAAGTTTTCTATCCAAAACAAGTTCCCAGTTACCCGTTCCTTTGAATTCTTCAAAAATAACTTCGTCCATTTTAGAGCCTGTATCGATAAGAGCTGTTGCCAAAATAGTTAATGAACCACCATTTTCTACATTACGAGCTGCTCCAAAGAAACGCTTTGGCTTGTGCAATGCATTAGCATCTACACCACCTGATAAAATTTTGCCAGAAGAAGGTACAGTGGTGTTATGCGCCCTTGCCAAACGAGTTAACGAATCAAGTAGAATAACTACATCGTGACCACATTCAACCATACGTTTCGCCTTTTCAAGCACAATATTGGCTACTTTAACATGTCTATCAGCTTGCTCATCAAAAGTGGAAGAAACTACTTCCGCTTTTACACTTCGAGCCATATCTGTAACTTCCTCAGGACGTTCATCAATTAATAAAATGATAAGATAAACTTCAGGATGATTTTCAGCAATTGCATTTGCAACCTCTTTGAGTAATACTGTCTTACCTGTTTTAGGCTGAGCCACAATCATTCCTCTTTGGCCTTTACCAATAGGAGCAAATAAGTCCATTACACGAGTAGAGTATCTATCAGCCTTAGAGGTTAAGTTTAGTTTTTCATCAGGGAAAAGAGGAGTCAAGTATTCAAAAGGAATACGATCTCTTATTTCCTCTGTTGTTCTGCCATTTACAAGGCTTACTTTAATTAATGCAAAGTATTTTTCCCCTTCTTTTGGAGGTCTAATTTGTCCTCTTACGGTATCTCCTGTTTTTAAGCCAAATAATTTAACTTGAGAAGGAGATACATAAATATCATCAGGACTAGCTAGGTAATTATAATCAGATGAGCGTAAAAATCCGTAGCCGTCTTGCATCATTTCCAGCACACCTTCGTTTTCGATAAGTCCTTCAAACTCTCTGATGGTAGCTAAATTTTTCTTTTTTTCTTGAAAACGTTCATTTCTAACCGGCTTCTCTGCAGGTTTCTCAACCGTTTTCTCATCAGGCTTAGATTCTTTAACCTCATTGATGGCATCTTTACCTTCGCCCGCCTTTTTCTCTTCGTTTTCCTTTTTCTCCCTTAACTTTAAAACATCTGGGTGAATTCGTCTTTTAGACTTAGACTCAGGTTTAGCTTTTTGCTCTGGTTTTTTATCTCCCGCCTTTTTAGGTGCATCTTCTTTAGGTTCACTTTCTCCTTCAAGATTAAAAGATTTTAGTAAGTCATCAGTTGCATCCTCTTTTTTATCATCTGTTTTTTTAGAAGCAGGGGTTGATTCTTTTTTAGGATTTTTTCTAGCAGGACGACCGTCTTGTTTCTTTTCTGCTTTTGGTTTTGCAGCAACCTTGGCTTTAGGCTTACTTGGCAAGTCTTTTTCTGGAGTTATCGCCTGCTTATCAAGTATTTTATAGATAAGTTCTTTTTTTGGTAATTTTTTAAAGTTAGTTACCTCTAACTTTTCTGCAAACTCCTTTAATTCAGAAAGAAGGAGCGCATTTAATTCTTCTAATGTGTACATAAATTTGTGTAAAGTGTGTTCTTGATTAAGAACATTGTAGTCAGTTAAGATCTATAAATAATATATTGTGTGGTCGTTTTTAAGTATCGGAATGCAATAAACGAATTTGATTGAACGGTTACCAGGAATGGTTTTGTTCGTTATTGGTTATGCAAGTATAGGGGTTTGCTTTATTATTTTCAAAGAATAAGTAGGTATTTGTATGAATATCAACATTTATGACTCAATTAAGTATCTTTTATTGGTTCATATTACCTTATTTTGCAGCTTAAATACTGAATTTGATATGTTACAAATTGCCCAAATCAAAGAAAATAAGGAAGCCGTAATTAGCGGATTGATTAGACGAAATTTTAAGGAGGCTGATAGAGCTATTAATTCCCTTTTAATCTTAGATGATCAAAGAAAAGCCATTCAACAAAAAAATGATTCTGCTTTAGCTGAAGCTAATATACTTGCAAAACAAATTGGGCAATTGATGGGGCAAGGAAAAAAGGATGAAGCGGAAGAAGTAAAAAAGAAGACCGCTGCTTTTAAAATTGAAAGCAAGCAATTGGGTGAGGCTCTTAAGAAAATTGAGGATGAATTGCAGCAATTGCTTTATACAATTCCTAATGTGCCTAATCCAAAAGTGCCAGCTGGCAATTCTGATGAAGATAATGAAGTATTAAGCACGCACGGAGAAGTTCCTGATTTATATGATGGAGCCAAACCTCACTGGAATCTGATCGAAAAATACGACATCATAGATTTTGAATTAGGCAATAAAATAACGGGTGCAGGTTTTCCTGTGTATAAAGGTAAAGGTGCCAAACTTCAGCGAGCGCTTGTTAATTTCTTTTTAGATGAAGCTACCGAAGCAGGCTATAACGAGGTTCAACCTCCTATTTTAATCAATCAAGCTTCAGGAATTGCTACTGGTCAATTACCTGATAAAGAAGGGCAGATGTACCATGCTACGGAAGACGATTATTATTTAATTCCCACCGCAGAGGTACCTATCACAAATATGTATCGAGGCGAAATTTTAAAAGAAGAGGAGTTGCCTAAGAAACATGCTGGTTTTACACCTTGCTTTAGAAGAGAAGCTGGTTCTTGGGGAGCCCATGTACGTGGGTTAAATCGATTGCACCAATTTGATAAGGTCGAAATCGTTCAAATTCAGCATCCTGATAAATCGTATGAGGCCTTGGATGATATGAGTAGCTATATTCAGTCGTTGCTTAAGAAATTGGAATTGCCGTACAGAGTATTATTGCTTTGTGGAGGAGATTTGGGTTTTACTTCTGCCATCACCTACGATATGGAAGTGTTTTCTGCAGCACAAGAAAAGTGGCTAGAAGTAAGCTCTGTAAGTAATTTTGAAACTTACCAGGCCAACCGACTAAAACTTAGATATAAAGGAGCTGATAAAAGACCTCAACTATTACATACTTTAAACGGGAGTGCCTTGGCCTTGCCAAGAATTGTAGCGGCCATTTTAGAGAATAACCAAACGGCTGAAGGCATTAAAATTCCTAAAGTACTGGTTCCTTATTGTGGTTTTGAGTGGATTAATTGATAAGTCATCCTGAACTTGGTTCAGGATTTTTATAAGAAAGTGTCCCTTAGACCTTGAAATGGATTCAGGGTGACAATTGTAAATATTTGGGGTTTATAAAAACACCACTTCCTCAACCACTCCAACGCCAACCTCTTTAGCAAAAAGTTCTATAATTTTTGGTTTCGATAAGGTAAGTTCTTGCTTTAATGGAGCCGAACTAAGCTCAACAATCAATTTTTTTTCTCTAAAAAACATATTGGTAGTTCTTTTTGCAACAGGTGCACCCATAATCTTTTCCCAACATGCAATTATAGTTCCCTCATCCACCTTTCGTTTAAGGTTATAGGTATCGTACATCTGATTAATGGCATCCTTTAACGCTGTGGGCTCGGCATTTCGGTAATTCTCACGGTTATATTTAGGCTTCATAATCAGAGGTGTTAATAATGGCTCCGTTTTCAACCTCAAATATACGAGCACCAAGTTTATTAGCTTCTAATACTTTGAGTGTTCTTTCAGGCCTAGCATCAGTAATAAATAATTGCCCATATTCATTGGCAGTTACTTTTTTAAGAAGTTTATGCATTCTCTCATCGTCTAGCTTATCAAAAATATCATCTAATAATAAAGTAGGCTTTAGTTTTTTTTGGGCAGAGAGTAATTCAAATTGGGCAAGCTTTAGCCCCACCAAAAACGATTTTTGTTGCCCCTGAGAACCATGCCGTTTCAGAGGCTTATCATAAATAGTAAAGAGGAAAGAATCTTTATGAATGCCAACACTCGTCCTCTGCGTAATCAAATCTTTTTGCAATGATTTCTCGTAGAGTTTTTCAATAGCCTTGTCTTCAAACTGGCTTTCATACTGAATGGAAACAGGCTCTATTTTAGAATGCAACGAGCCATAATGATCATTAAATAAGTTTAGAAATTGATCCATATAGGTGGCTCGCTCCTCATAAATAGGCTTGCCATGTTTTATGAGCAAGTTGGTATAAGTTTTTAGGAGGTCATAATCCATAGAATCTTTATTGGCATCCATCTTTAATAAAGCATTTCTGTTTTTTAAAGCAAAAGTATAAGTAATTAGGTGCTGTAAGTACTCTTTGCTCGATTGACTTATAGCACTATCAAAAAACTTTCTCCTCACTTCATTGCTATCGTAAATAAGGTCAGTATCATTTGGCGAAATCATTACCAAGGGAAACATTCCAATATGGTGGCTTAGCTTCTCGTGGGCCTTTTTGTCTACTTTAACCTCTTTCTTTTTACCTAAGGAGGCCCCACAATTAATAAGTCGATTCTTCTTTTTAACGTGGACCTTTGATTTAATCATAAACTGATTTTGCTCGAATTTAATATTAGCGCTATCCAAAGAATTGATAGAGCTCTTTGTCATAGATAAATAATGGAGGGCATCCAAAATATTCGTTTTCCCAGCTCCATTATGGCCCACAAAGCAGTTTAACCCATCGATAAAATCAAGTTCTAGTGAATCGAAATTCTTAAAATTAAAAAGGGTCAAATTCTTAAATACCATTGGTTAAACAAATATTTTCAAAGGGATGTTTATAAAAAGAACTTGGATTAGCTAACTTTGCGAGTTCTTATAACAACCAAAGGTACCGAGCAAAAATGGCAACTTCAAAAACAAAGAAAACGACCGGTTCGAAATTAAAATTCTCGAAAGAGCAATACTTGAATTGGTATGAGCAAATGCTTTATATGCGTAGGTTCGAAGAAAAAGCAGGTCAACTTTATGGACAGCAAAAAATTAAAGGTTTTTGTCATCTATATATTGGGCAAGAAGCCGTTGTTGCAGGGGCAGTTTCTGCGTTGAAAGAAGGTGATAAACATATTACGGCTTATCGCGATCATGCCCACCCGTTAGCTTTGGGTTCTGATCCTAAAAAAATAATGGCTGAACTTTTTGCTAAGGAAACAGGTGTTTCTAAAGGCAATGGGGGCTCTATGCATATGTTTGATAAGGAGCATCATTTTTATGGAGGTCATGGAATTGTAGGAGGACAAGTGCCATTAGGTACAGGAATTGCCTTTGCAGAAAAATATAATGACACAGATAATCTCTGTGTAACGTATTTAGGTGATGGAGCTGCCCGTCAAGGGGCTTTTCATGAGGCACTAAACTTGGCGATGACAATGAAGTTACCTGTTCTTTTTGTGATCGAAAATAACGGGTATGCCATGGGCACATCTGTAGCTAGAACATCTAATGTAACTGATCTTTCCGAACTAGGAAGAGCTTATGAAATGCCTTCAGTTACGGTAGATGCGATGAATGTTGAAAATGTGCATGCAGCCGTTGAAATTGCAGCTAAAAGAGCGCGCAAAGGAGATGGGCCAACTTTGTTGGAGTGTAAAACTTATAGGTATAAAGGGCACTCCATGTCCGACCCTGCAAAATACAGAACCAAAGAAGAGCTGGAAAAATATAAAAAACTTGATCCTATTGAGCAGGTGAAACAAATAATATTGAAGAACAAATTTGCGAAAGAAGACGAATTAGCTGTAATAGATAAGTCTTTAAAAGAAAAAGTAATGGAAAGTGTGAAGTTTGCAGAGGAATCTAACTTTCCTCCTGCAGCTCAAGCATTTGAAAATGTGTATGTTCAAGAAGATTACCCATTTGAAATGGGATAAAATAAATTGAAAGTGGTATTATTGCACCCGGAAATTTAAGAGCGATGGCTAAGAAAGGAAAAAAACATGAGGACGGTGTGTTAGAAAGTGCAGAAGTACTTGCTGAACAACTAACAAAATCAGAACAATTTTTAGAAGATAATAAGGTTATTGTATTTTCAATTGCTGCTGTGCTTGCAATTATACTTGCAAGCTATTTTGGTTATAATTACTATTTAGATGGTCAAAATTCGCTGGCACAGGACGAAATGTTTCAGGCCGTTTATTATTACGAGCAAGATAGCTTAGACTTGGCTCTAAATGGCGATGGCAATTATTATGGATTTATAGACATAGTTGAAAATTATGGTTCTACAAATGCAGGCAACCTAGCAAATTTCTATGTTGGTTCTATTTATATGAAAAAAGGATCTTATGCATCTGCTGTTCCTTTTTTAAACGATTTTAATAGCAACGATTATGTAATCCAGGCAAGGGCTTACAGTTTATTAGGCGATGCTTATATGCAGCAAGAAGATTATAATGAAGCTGCAAGCTATTATGCTAAAGCGGTTTCTTTTAAACCTAATGAATATTTTACCCCTGTTTACTTATTAAAGGCAGGATTGGCATACGAGAAACTTGAAGATTTTAGCAAAGCCGCTGAGCAATACGAAGCTATTGTAAAGAACTATGCGAAATCTAACGAAATTGACAAGGCTAAGAAATACAGGGCAAGACTACAGTCGAAATCCTAATCTATAAATACATTTAATGTAAAAGGGGTAGGATGAAAATCTTACCCCTTTTTTAATTTTACAAATATGGCAAGCAACCTAAAAAATTTAAGTGATTACTCTGATAGAAATACTGGAGGTGTTGAAAACAAACAATTCGGAATTGTTGTTGCCGAGTGGAATGAAACCATTACTGGGGCGCTTTTAGAAGGGGCTATTGAAACCCTGCTTGAGCAAGGAGTTAAGAGAGATAATATAAAGGTTCATTACGTTCCTGGTAGTTTCGAGCTTTCACTTGGGGCTCAATTTTTAGCACAAAAAGAAACTATTGATGCCGTAATTAGTCTTGGCTGTGTCATTCAAGGAGAAACCCGTCACTTCGATTTTATTTGCGATGCCGTTGCACAAGGAATTACCAACGTAGGCTTAAAATATAATAAACCAGTAATTTTTGGTGTGCTTACTACCGATACTATGCAACAAGCACTAGATCGCGCAGGGGGTAAACATGGCAACAAAGGCGAAGAAGCAGCCATCACAGCTGTAAAAATGACTCAATTCTAATCTAGAATTAATAAAAAGATGAAAGTATTAAAGTTTGGTGGCACTTCTGTAGGAAGTGCGGAGAGGATGCAGCTTGTTTCAGAAATTATTACGGCAACTTCTGAACCTAAAATTATTGTATTATCTGCAGTTTCCGGAACCACCAATAAACTGGTTGCTATCGGAGATTTATTGCTATCTAAAAAGCCGATTGAAGCTAGCGAATTAATTGAGAAGCTATATAGTGAATACCAAGCCTTTATTGCTGGGTTATTATCAACTGCCAAGCAAATAGAATTAGCAAAGAAGGTAGTTGAAAACAGTTTCGTGCTAATGCGTAATTATTTGAATTACCCATTTGGTCAATCAAAAAACAATGAGTTAGTTGCTCAAGGTGAAATTTTATCTACCAATCTGTTTAGTCTATTCTTAGAAGAGAATGGCATAAAATCTAAATTAGTACTTGCACTGGACTACTTGCACCTCTGTTCAAATGGTGAGCCCGTATTGAAGGATATGTCAGTGAAACTAAATGCCATACTTAGCGAGAACAGTGATTATAAATTATTCATTACACAAGGGTTTATTTGCTTGAATAACGAAGGAGATATTGACAACCTTAAAAGAGGTGGAAGCGACTATAGTGCATCATTAATTGGTGCAGCCCTTAAAGTTGACGAAATCCAAATTTGGACCGATATTGATGGCATGCATAATAACGATCCACGGATTGTGGAAACAACAAAAGCCATCAAACACTTATCATTTGATGAAGCAGCAGAGTTGGCCTATTTTGGGGCTAAAATTTTACACCCAGCCACTATTCTACCAGCTCAAGAAGCTTCAGTTCCTGTTCGCCTTAAAAACACAATGGCACCAAAAGCCGAAGGCACTTTAATAGATAAAAATATCGAAAATAGACATGTAAAGGCCGTTGCTGCAAAAGATGGCATTACTGCTATTAAAATTAAGTCATCACGTATGTTGTTGGCTCATGGATTCTTGCTTAAGATATTTCAAATTTTTGATTCTTATAAAACCTCCATTGATTTAGTAACTACTTCGGAAATAGCAGTATCTATTACCATTGATAACACAACTCACCTTAAAGAATTGGTAAAAGAATTAGAACAGTTAGGAGCCGTTGAAGTTGATGGAAACCAATCAATTATTTGTTTGGTGGGAAACCATATTTTATATAATTCCGGTGTAATTAAAAATCTATTTCATTCATTAGAGGAGTTGCCTGTTCGAATGATTTCGTTAGGAGGCAGCAAGAATAATATTTCAGTATTGATAAATACTGATTATAAGCTAAAAGCCCTCCAAAAAATTAATAATGGCGTATTTGGCATGTAGCTTTTTCTTAGAAGTAGAAGAAAATGAGCCAAACAAGTAAAAATATGGGCAATAAAATTGGGATTGAAAATCTAATAATATATCCGAAAAACGAAGGCATTTTAATTCCTAATTGTTCGGCAATAGATTTTACCATAAAATTAGGGCCATTACCAATGTAGGTCATAGCACCAAAGAAAACAGCTGCTACTGAAATAGATTGAAGCAATAATATACTATCGTCATACCCTCCGGCTGCAAATTGTCTTACGTGCTCAATATTATTAATGTTGGCACCTGATGAGGCCATTGCAGCTGCCAAAAAATTAAGGTAGGTGGGGGCGTTATCAAGTATCCCTGAAAGCAAGCCCGTGCCCCAGTATAATGTGTTATGCGTTATCAACGCTGCACCACTAGGCGATTGGGCAAAATTTCCGACCATTTCAAGAGCCGGCATCATTGTTCCAAAAATTCCAATGAAAATAAAGGCTACTTCCTTTATTGGTTCAAAGCTAAAATCATTCTTTTTTAGCATTTCTTTATTAGCAGACAAGTACGAAGCTGCTGCCACCGATAACATAATAATTTCTCGAATGAACGAAAATTTCTGTCCATCGTAATGAATTGCAGGAACCCAATCAAAAACATTGGGATCGAGAAAAACAGCACCAATAACAATAGCTAACCAAGCAAAATTAACCCCTCCAACAATAGAAATCTTTCCACTCCTGTGTTCATCTTTTACTACCTTTTTATTTTTAATATCAAAAAAGTAGAAGACAATAAGCAATACAATAACGGCAAATATCCACGAAGGTAAGTTATGAGTTAAAGTCCATTCAAATGGCACTCCTTTCAAAAATCCTAAAAATAACGGGGGGTCACCAATTGGGGTAAGAGCTCCGCCAACATTACTCACAATAAAAATAAAGAAGATGATGTGGTACGACTGGATTCTACCTTTATTCAACCTTAAAAAAGGCCGAATTAACAGCATCGAAGCCCCAGTGGTTCCAATAACATTGGCAATTATTGCACCAACCAATAATAAGGCAACATTTGTTAAAGGAGTTGATTTTTTATCCACACTTATCATAATACTCCCAGACGCTATATAAAGACCTGTTAGTAGTGCAATAAATTGCACATATTCGAAAAAGGCATGTATGGGAGAGTGTACGTTATGAATGCCAAAGACATAATAAAGTACAACTATTGAGGCTAACCCTACGGCTACTTTGGGGTAATTATGATGCCAAAAATGTTCAAAAAATAGTGGCCCTGTTGCAATCATTGCTAAAAGCAAAACAAAAGGGACAACAGACCAACCCGCAGCAGAAAGGTGTTCTGTTGTGCTGTGTTCTTCTATCGCATGCTCAGGTTGTTCTTCTTGCGCAACTTGTTCAGTTATTATTGTATTAGAAGTAAAGGACAACACAGGGGTACTTACAGAAAAAAAAATGGCCGTTAATATGACTATTGTGAGTCCGAATTTCTTAAAAAGATTAAACTTGGTTAAAAACATAAGCCTAAATCTATAAAATAATTTTATCAAGGGAACCTCAATTAATTAAAAATGCGTTAGCGACTTAATATTAAATGCAATATTTGCATCAGTTGAGAACCAATAGATTCAATATATGAATGCGGTAATAGATATAGGTAATACCAATGTAAAAATTGGGGTTTTTAGTAAGGGAAGTTTATTAAAGGTATCAATTATTGAGGTAAATGAATTAGTATTTTTTCTTCAGGAACACAATATAAAAAACATACTTGTTGGAAATGTAACAGATGAATCTATAATTAAAAAAATTAAAGACTTAAAGATTGATTTAAAGGTGCTTACAGTTAAAACCCCAATGCCTGTTTCTACTACTTATGCTACTCCCGAGTTGTTAGGAACGGATCGATTGGCCTCTTGTGTTGGGGCAAGAAAATATGCAAAAGGAAATTTACTTGTAATTGATGCCGGTACCTGCATTACCTATGATATGCTAACAGCTAAAAATGTGCATGTTGGTGGTATTATAAGTCCTGGGCTTAACATGCGCTTAGAGGCTATGCATACTTTAACTGCACACTTGCCGTTAGTGTCTAGTAAAAAAGTATCAGTTATTGGTAACTCTACTGAAAAATGCATGCAAAGTGGTGCGTCAAACGGATCTTTAGCCGAAATGAAAGGGCTAATTTTGAGCTTTCAGAAGAAATATCAGGATTTATCGATAATAATTGGTGGAGGAGACGCAGTTTTTTTTGGTAATAACTTGGAATTGAACACCTTTGTGGTTTCAAATTTGGCAGTAGAAGGATTACATGCAATTTTTAAGTATAATGAATAGGTATCAAAAAGCATTTTTTATAGGGTTGTTAGCCTCTTTTTTGTGGAGCAATTCGACTATTGCGCAGGTAACACATTCGCCTTATTCATCCATAGGTATTGGAGATATTCAAGACCCTACCACTGCTGCTAAATTTGGCATGGCAGGCCTCGGTGTAAGCAATGGAACCTATTATAGCTTAAACATAGTAAATCCAGCCTTACTTCATTATAATCGGGTAGCTCTTTTTTCAGCTGCCATTTTAGGAGAAACTAAAACCATTAGCCAAGAAGGGTTTGAACCATATGCGGCTGGCTCAGGGCAGTTAAATCATATGGCATTAGCATTCCCGCTTATTTCAGGTAAGCTGTCAACAGCATTGGTGCTTAACCCATATTCAGCAGTTAATTACGATGTGTTTTTTCAGAGCCCAATAGATGGTAGCCCAACAGACTCTCTTTTTGTAACGGCTAATGGCGATGGAGGAATTGATCAGCTGAGTTTATCTTTTGGGGGTGTTTTGTTTAAAGGGTTTTCGTTAGGCGTAAAAGCGAGTTACTTATTTAGCTCTATAAGAAAAGAAAGTAAATCGGTGGTGCCTATATCAACACCACTATCTAATAATTATGTGGCAACTGTTAATGAACGACTTAGTTTTCAAGATTTTATGTTTGGTTTAGGTTTAGCATATGAACTTAAAATAAGCGAATCTTCCTCGTTAAACTTTGGTGCTACTTATGATTTTAATACAGCTGTAAAGTCAAAATTATTTATACGATTCGATCAAGAGTTACTTTCAGGGGCTACCGTTTTTGCAGACACGTTAGCTGATAATCTTCCAATTTCAGTTACCCTGCCTGAAAAGCTAATGGTTGGTATCTCTTATAATTATAAGAATAAGGCAATAATTGGCTTCGATTACTCTACACAAGACTGGAGCCAAAGCAATAGCGACAATTTGGGAGTAAGTAGCTACGTTAAGCGAGAAAAATTTATACTGGGTGCTGAGATAACACCAAACATAAATAACCTAAATAACTATTTTGCTCATATAACGTACAGAATGGGAGCTAGTTATACAAAAACGCCTTATCAATTTGAAGATATTCAAATTTCAGACTTTGGCATTAATTTTGGTTTATCTCTTCCAGTTGTTAGATTTTCTAGCCTCGATTTTGGTGTTCAAATGGGTAGAAGAGGTACTTTAACAAATAATTTAATACAAGAAAACTATTTTAAACTATATTTTGGGGTTAGTTTCAACGATAATCGTTGGTTTGTACAGCCCAAATTTAATTAATGAAAATTTAAAGAGTGATGAAGAAAATATTTGGAACAATAGCGTTATTATCATTGATGTTAACGACTTCGTATGGGCAAAAAGGCTGGAAATGGCCAGAAGATTCTGCCACTAAGGTAAAAGCCATAGAAATGAATGTTATTCAGTCAGATGCTGTTAAAATGGGCGATTATAGAGGAGCCCTACCTGCATTAAACTGGCTAATTGCAAATGCACCCGACTTAAACAAGGCGCTTTATATTAATGCTGCTAAATCTTATGACAAACTGGCAAAGGTAGAAGAAGACCCTATTCGTAAAATTGAGTTAGCAGATAGCATGCTTTTAATGTACGACTTGCGAATGGAATATTTTGGCGACAAACCAAATGTGCTCAATAGAAAAGTTATAAAAGCATATATCTATTTTATAAAAGATTTCTCAAAATCTGAATGGCTTTTAGAAATGTTTGATGAAGCATTCGATATTGGAGGATCTAAAATATTAGACTCTAACATAGTAGCTTACATGAATGTGATTAAAGTCAATGCTAAGCTCAAAAAAATAGGTGAGGAAGACATTTTAACTCGTTACGACAAAATTTCTGAAGTAATTGAAAATAAAATGAAAACTAACTCTACCAAAGGTAAAAGCAATGATTCACTGATAAAAAAGAAAGGAACGATTGACGATATCCTTACAGAAATAGTTGACATCAACTGTGAGTTTGTTGAAACGAACTTAGGACCCAAATTTGATGAGAACCCGGAAGACATTAAGTTAGTGAAAAGGATGTTTAAGTTTATGCTTATTGGAAAATGTACCGATTCTCCATTGTTTTTAAGCGTAGCCAAGCAGCTTCAAAAAATGGAGCCTGATTATGGTCTTTGTAAAGTGGTAGCTTCAAAATGTGTAGCAAATAAAGATTTTACAAGCGCTATCACATATTATAACGAAGCTATTGAACTAACTGATGATGCCGTTAAAAAATCAGAGGTTTATGTGAGCCAAGGAAGAATATATGCAAATCAGCGTAATAAGGCTAAGGCAAGAGCTATGTATAGCCATGCCATCGCTGCTGACCCTGCTAATAGAAGTGCCTATACCGGAATTGGTGATCTTTACTACCATAGCTTTAAGGAATGTAGCGAGCAGCAAGATATGGTAAAAGACAGGCTTGTATTTATTGCCGCTTACGACCAGTATAAAAAAGCAGGTAATGCAAAGAAAATGGCCTCTGCAAAGGAACAGTTCCCTTCTAAAGAAGACTTGTTTAACGGAAATTATGAAGTAGGTCAAACACTTTCAGTTGGATGTTGGGTAAACAAATCGGTAGTTTTAAAAACACGTGATTAAGCAATAAAGTAATACAAAGGGCTAACCTCTTCAAAGATTATTTTGAATGGGTTGGCCTTTTTTTATGGAAATTAATTAGAGCCTTTTATGGTAAGAGCAATAAGCATTTTTATAATTATACTGTTAGTATCATGTGTAAAAGAAGCGGAAGAAAAAGAAATTCCGCAGACCTATACAGGGCCACTGAGTAAACTATCTGGGGCAACCATAATGTACAGCGATTCAGCTAAGCAAAAAGCTATAGTTAAAGCGGAGGAACTCTTAGACCTTCAAAACGGAGACAGAGAAGTGCCAAAAGGCATGTTTATTACATTTTTTGAAAAAGATGGCACCATCTCTGCCACCTTAAAAGCTAATTATGCTTATTATTACAAAGAAGATGACCGGTGGAAAGCAACAGGAAATGTTGTAGTTAATAATATAGCAAACAAAGAAACTTTAAAATCGGAAGAGCTTTTTTGGGAGCCCAAAAACGAAGATGTTTATACAGAGAAATTTGTGAGAATAGAAACACCTGGAGAGCTTATGACAGGCACTGGGTTAAAAGCAAAACAAGACTTTTCGGAGTGGACCCTAGAAAACCCTGAAGGACTAATTGATGTAAATGATGATGGAGCCTAAACCTAAAACAAATCTGCTAAACATAATCCTACTGTTTTTAAGTGCAGGCATTATAATAATCGGAGTTAACGAAACAATAAATAATGGGTTCGAAAATTCATATTGGATTTTTATGGTTTCCATTGCCTTATTTTTATATTACCAAATAAGAAAAAATAAGAAAAAGCAAGAGGAAAACAAACCTCCAATGAACCGAAGAGCTAAACGGTATATGAATCGTAATCATTAGCATTCCAAAAAGGTGGAAGACTCAACAATCATCATAAATGCCTTATTATTTTCAGCTTTCTTTTCTGGAATAGAAATAGCCTTTATTTCTGCAAATAAATTGCAGCTTGAAGTACAAGCAAAAAATGGCACTTGGGCAGACAGGGTATTAGCTGAATTCTTAAAAAATCAGTCAGGGTTTTTAGGAACTACCCTCATAGGTAATAACATTGCCCTTGTTATATATGGTATTTTTATGGCAAAAGCCATAGACCCTTGGTTATATGAGCACCTCCCCTCTTATGTAAGCCAGCCAGCCAGCCACTTGGTATTACAAACACTTATTTCTACCCTTTTAGTACTTTTTGTAGCTGAATTTCTGCCAAAAAGTCTTTTTATGCTAGAGTCCAATCGCGTACTAAAGTGGTTGGCTTTCCCCATGTTGGGCATATATTATTTACTTTGGCCGCTCACCAAAGTGGTAACATGGGTTTCTAAAATGCTAATAGTGTATGTTTTTAGGCTAAGTTACGATGAAGCCAAACCTGTATACGGACTATCAGATTTAAACACCTACATTAAAAACTTAGTAAATCCCAATGACCCACTCCTTGGATCAGATGATTTACCCGATGTAGATGAGGAAATTCTTACGAATGCAATTGAGTTTAAAAACTCACGTATTCGAGATTGTATGATACCCCGAACTGAGATTGTAGCGATTGATATTAACAGCAAGATTAAAGACTTAACAAATTCATTAATAGAAAGTGGCCATTCGAAGGTGTTAGTATTTGAGCATAATATAGACAATGTGTTGGGCTATTGCCATGCGCATGAGTTATTTAAAAAACCCAGAGGCATAAAGCAAATAATGGCACCTATCATAATTGTGCCCGAAACCATGCGAGCTCAAGAGCTTATGGTAAAATTTATAACGGATAAAAAAGGCATTGCCGTTGTTGTGGATGAGTATGGCGGAACTAGTGGCCTTGTTTGCCTAGAAGATTTAATTGAAGAAATTGTTGGCGAGATCCACGATGAACATGATGTGGAAGAATTGGAAGAGGTAAAGATAGATGACCACACCTATTCACTTAGTGCAAGGCTTGAAATCGAGTATTTAAATGATAAATACAACTGGAAACTCCCCCTAGGTGAATACGAGACATTAGGCGGTCTAATTCTTTCCATTACTGGAAACATACCAAGTGCTGGGCAGGTAATTGAATTTAAGCCATTTTCGGCTCAAATAATTGAGATGGAAGAAAAAAGAATAATCTCCATCCAGTTAAAAATCAAATAGAGTTTAGACCTGTCTTGGACTTAAAAAACACTCTTTTTTAAGAAGGATTACGATTAAATTAATCTATTTGGTTTTGTGGGCATTAAGTGGCTATTTTTGCGGTCGATAAAATAGAAAAAATGGCATTAATTAATACATTAAGGGAGAAAGGGAGTAAGTTAATTATTGGATTTATAGCAGTCGCTATTGGTTCGTTTGTATTAACAGATTTACTAAGTGGGCAAAATTCAATTTTGGCTGGCAACGATAGAGATATAGGTGAAATAGCCGGAGAGTCAATATCTTACGATCAGTTTCAGAAAAGAGTTGATATACTTATAAACAACTATGCGTCCAACTTTGGTCGTAACCCAGGAGCAGAAGAACTAGGATCTTTGAGAAATCAAGCTTGGCTATTGCTAGTAGCTGAAAAATCATTCGATAAGGAGTACACCGATTTAGATATTGGCGTAAGCCCTGAAGAGCTGGTTGATATGGTACAAGGTAAAAATATTAGCCCTGATATTCAACGAATTTTTATTGATCAAGCAACAGGGCAATTTAGCAAGCAACAATTACTACAAACACTTTCTCAATTAAATGCAACTCCTCAAGGGCGTGCACAGTGGAGGCAGTTTGAAGATAACTTAATTCCTGCTCGAAAGAGAATAAAATTAGACAACCTGCTAAGCAAATCAACTTTTGTAACAGATGCGGAAGCAGAGCGTGAATATAAAGATCAGAATACAGTAGCTGAAATTAAATATTTACATGTTCCATTTTATGCTGTAAACGATTCTTCTGTAACAGTATCTGACGCTGAGCTCAAAGCTTATATCAGTAGTAATGAAGAAGAGTATAAGGTAGATTGGTCAAGATCGATTGAATACATATCAATTTCAATTGCAGCCTCTCCAGAGGATTCGTTAGAGTACAGAGATGAACTTAGAAAAATGAAAGAAGAGTTTACAGCTATTAATGATGATTCATTATATGCTGCTAGCAATTCAGATGGAAGTGACTTTTTTAACACATATTCAGTAAATACGTTACCGCTTCTTATAGCCTCTAATTTAAATATTATTAACAAAGGCACAGTGATAGGCCCTTATATACAAGACGAAAATTATGTGCTTTACAAATTATCTGATATGTACGAAGATACTGTTGGCGTTGCCAAAGCTCGACATATCCTAATTAAATGGGATGATGATACCGATGCTTCAAAAGCAAAAGCCAGAACAGAGGCTAATTCGGTATTAAGACAAGTACTAGGTGGAGATGATTTTGCCGAAGCAGCCAAAGAAAATAGTAAAGACGGAGGATCAGCAATAAATGGAGGAGACTTAGGTTGGTTTGAGACCGGAAGAATGGTTGAGCCATTTGATAATGCCGTATTCAAGGCAACTAAAACAGGCATTGTGCCTCGTTTAATTGAAAGCCAGTTTGGGTTTCATATTATTGATGTAACGGAGCTGGCTTCTTACACCAAGTACAAGGTAGCAACGGTTGGTATTGAAATTACCCCAAGTGATAAAACTAGAGATGAAGCTTTTAGAAAGGCTGATTTTTTTGCAGGAACAAGCGGAAATTATAATGATTTTAAAACCAATGCTGAAAAAGAAGGCTACCAGATTTTAGAAGCAAGCAATATTGAGCCTAACGATGAAACTATTACCAGAATTGGTAAAGCACGTCAATTGGTTACTTGGTTGTTTAGAGATGCAACCGATGGCAAAGTATCACCTGTAAATGAATTGGATAATCAATACATAGTGGCTGTTATGACTGACGAGCAAGAGGAAGGCTTAGCTAATATTGATATTGTACGATTAGAAGTTACAGGAAAAGTTAAAAATGAGAAGAAGGCGGAAATCATTGCTGAAAAATTGAAAGGACTTACAGGCACATTAGACGAAATAGCTTCTAGCTACGGAGCTGATGCAAATGTTTATTCTACCAGCGATCTTAAAATATCAGCGAATACTATTGCTAATGCTGGTACAGCACCAGAAGCAATTGGTAAATCTTTTTCTCTGGCGGAAGGTTCAGTTTCTGAACCTATTACAACGAGTAACGGAGTGGTGATTATACAATTAGACAGCACTACCCCTGCTGCTGATATTACCGACTATAGCCTACATTCTAGTAACTTATTAAGAAATAGAGAAAGCAGGTCTTCATACTATCTAGGTGAACTTCTTAAGAAAGAAGCTAAAGTAAAAGACGAACGATATAAATTTTACTAAGTGCCTGTACATACTGTATGAGTTGCCTAAGATTGTAAGGCATCATATCGATAAAATATTAAGAATAGGGAGTACATTTGTACTCCCTATTTGTATTTATAATGGAGACTACAAAAGAAAAAGAGTTTAAGGAGCTACTTAACAACCAGTATACTTGGCCTACAGACTATTTGTTTAAATTTATAGTTAATACGGAACACAAAGAGGAACTACTTGTGGTGCTAGGAGGGCATAGAGCTATAGAAAAGCCCTCTTCTAAAGGCAAATACGTAAGCATTTCGCTCAGAATACTAGTGCAGAGTGCAGATGAAGTAATGGCAATTTATACAAAAGCATCTAAGGTAAAAACTGTGATGTCCCTCTAATCAGTGCATAATGACTGACCCTAAAACACAGCTTTACTTGGTACCAACTCCAATTGGTAATTTAAAAGATATCACTCTCCGTGCGCTTGAAATTTTAGAATCGGTAGATGCGGTATTGGCAGAAGACACTAGAACCACAGGGAAATTGTTGAAGCATTTTGATATCAAAAAAAAGCTCATCAGTTATCATGCACATAACGAACACAATGCCGTTAACCGAGTAGTTGAGAGCTTGGGAAGAGGCGAAACCTTGGCATTGGTTTCAGACGCGGGCTCTCCTGGAATTTCTGATCCAGGCTATTTAGTTGTACATGAGGTTTTAAAACATGGATATAAAATCGAAGCCCTACCAGGAGCTACAGCATTTGTGCCGGCATTGGTAAAAAGCGGATTACCTTCCGATCGGTTTGTATTCGAGGGCTTTTTACCTCCAAAAAAAGGACGCCAAACACGCCTTTTAATGTTGGCAGAAGAAACGCGTACTATTATACTCTACGAATCACCTCACAGGCTTTTAAAGACCTTAAATCAGCTTGCAGATCATCTGGGAACAGAAAGGGCGACCTCCGTCTCTCGTGAGCTCACAAAGCTCTATGAAGAGACCATAAACGGAACTTTGCAAGAAGTAACTAACCACTTTGAGAACGGCACTATTAAGGGAGAGTTTGTAATTATTGTTAAGGGCAAATAACTTATTAACCTAACCCTCGGAGGAGTCGTAGTTTTATAGACGTTAAATAATTCTCTTTAATTTAAACAAACTGGCTAAATTTGTACAATGCAGGAAATACTAGTTTTACTTGTTGTAGCAGCTGCTGCTGCCTACCTAGGCTTTAGGCTTTATAAAAGCCTATTCTCTAAAAAAAGCAACTGCGAAGTAAACTGTGGATGCGAAGCCAGCTCTCCTGTATTAGAACAGTTTAAGAAGAAAAGGTAGGCTTACTCATTGAATACCCAATTTCAAAATAATCATATTTCCCTACTAACCTGAGTTCGGGACACTAGTGTAAGAATTCGCTTACAGTACAGTATTTTTTGCTTTACATATGAATAGCTCTATTTTCTGTAGCAGCCAAGCAAGCTTCTTTTACGGCTTCCATATAGGTTGGATGTGCATGGCTCATACGAGCTACGTCTTCTGCTGAGGCTCGGTATTCCATAGCCGTAACAGCTGAGGCAATCATATCAGCTGCTCTGGCTCCAATAATATGAACGCCTAAAATCTCATCTGTTTCTTTGTCTGCCAACACTTTTACCTGTCCTTCAATATCCATACTAGCTCTGGCTCTGCCTAAGGCACGGTATGGGAAAGACCCAGTTTTATAGGCTCTGCCTTGCTCCTTAAGTTGTTGCTCGGTGTAACCAACTGCTGCCACTTCTGGCCAAGTGTAAACTACGCCAGGAATCAAATTGTAATGAATATGTGGTTTTTGACCTGCAATGGTTTCTGCCACAAATACGCCTTCTTCTTCGGCTTTATGAGCTAGCATGGCTCCTTTAATTACATCGCCAATGGCATAAATATTTGGTACGTTGGTTTGTAGTTGACCATCAACTTCAATTCGCCCAGCCTTGTCGGTAGTGATACCGATGTTTTCTAAACCAAGGCCTTCGGTGTAAGGCTTGCGACCTACGGCTACTAAGCAATAATCTCCTTTTACTTCAACTGTTTCACCTTTGGCATTTTCTGCTTTTACAGTAACAGTCTTAGCCGTTCCTTTTACCTCGGTTACTTTATGTTTTAAGTAGTACTCAAAGCCTAATTTCTTTAGCACTTTTTTAAGCTCACGCCCCATAGTAGCATCCATCGTAGGGATTAGGCTATCCATATATTCTACTACAGATACTTTGGCGCCTAGGCGTGCATACACAGAACCTAGTTCAAGACCAATTACACCTCCGCCAATAATAACTAAGTGCTTAGGAATTTCTTTTAGTTGGAGCGCTTCGGTAGAAGTAATTACTCTTTTCCTATCCAATTTGATAAATGGAAGAGAGCTAGGCTTAGAGCCTGTAGCAATAATTACCTTGTCAGTGGTGATTGTTTGTTCTTTTTCACCAGAAATCTTAATTGTGTTTTTATCCACAAATGAACCAAGGCCTTGAAGTACATCAATCTTATTTTTCTTCATTAAGAAATCGATGCCTTGTGTGGTTTGAGAAACGACTTCGCCTTTCCGCTTAATCATTTGGCCTAGGTCAGCTTTAACACCTGTTAATTTAATGCCGTGCTCAGCAAAGGTGGTTTGTGCATTATGGTAATGCTCGGTAGAATCGAGCAATGCTTTGGAAGGAATACAGCCTACATTTAAGCAAGTACCTCCAAGCGTGTTGTATTTTTCTATAAGGGCGGTTTTGAAGCCTAGTTGAGCACAACGAATGGCTGCAACATATCCACCGGGGCCTGATCCTATTACTGTTATATCGTATTTCATTTTATTAGATGTTAGACTATTAGACTTAAGATGTTAGACTCAAGACCTGTTATTTAAGTCATTTAATCTCCTTTTTTAGCTTAACTAATAATTTTAGCATTAATTGATAGTACGCTTGCAAATGACTAAAAATAGAGATTGCTACTTCTTCATGGTAAATATGAGTAGTTTCATTTCTATCGTCTAACATTTTCAGCCATACATCATGGTCTTTTGCTAGGATTAACTCTTGAATAAACCCTGCTTGCAATGCTTTTCTGGGTGATTTACAGTCTTCTATCCCCAAATACTCCAACACAGTCTTTAAGGTTTTCCATGAAAGTTCGAACGAATACTCAAAGCGTTGAATAGCACCATCTCGTTCAATATCAGTTGGGTTCTCCAATATTCCTTTTTCAAAGGATGTTAAAGCCTTTTCAAGTTGATCGGTTTTAGCTTTGACCTTGGCTAGTGTCATAATGTAAAAGTTCAATGTTTTGCAATGCAACTTTAGCAAAAGAGCTACCTACTTTACTAAAATCCACTACATCAAAGGTATAAAGACTTGGCAACTCATCATTAAGTAAGTGCTTAATTCTACTTAACAGTATTGGTTCAACAGGTTTATTGGCTTTAATTCCCAAATCAATATCAGCAACTATTAACTCAGGCTTATTAGCTTGTGAACCAAAAATGAATAAATCAAATTCATAATCTGCCAGTTCTTTTTGAACTGCTTCGGATACAGAATTAAGTAAGTTTTGGCGAGAGCGCATTAGTTTTTAACTTTTTTCAATTTTAAAAATAGTTTTACTAAATCATCGTGGAACAATTGCCTTGAGGGGCTAGTTCCAATTCTTTTATATTTTTTGAACCCTATATAACTAAAAAATATAAACAACGAAACGAACGTTACTATAACACCATTTTCAATTGAAACTTTATCAATAATTTTTAAAAATAAGGGACTAATAATTGCCATACTAATTGCAACTGAGCCAGCTGTATCAATTAGATTTTTCTTTAGGCTCAACTTTATACCATTAAAAAGATTTTCAATTTCGTTTGGAGTAAAAAGAGAGTATTTTTCAAGTATTTTTCTAAGGCTTTCTAACCTTTGAGTTACTCTGTCTTTATATTCTTGCGTGTTAGGGTATTTATTTAAGGTAGGATACCATAATAATAGACATAAAGTAAGTAAAAAGGGTATTAATGAAAGCCATTGAATTGATTCAAACCAAGTGGAAATAAGACTAAAAATAATAATTGCAAACAAATGCCCAACTAAAAATTTAAATTTGACGTTTAATTTAGTTTTGTTTTCGTTTTTATACTCTTTATAAATTCCCTCTACCATAAGTCTAACATCTTTAATCTAATAGTCTTGTATCTTCTTACACCTCTAACAACAATCTGGTTGGATCTTCCAAAAGCTCTTTCAGGCGTACCAAGAAGCTTACTGATTCACGGCCATCAATTATTCGATGATCATAAGAAAGGGCAAGGTACATCATAGGACGAACTACAACTTCGCCATTTTCCACTACGGCCCGTTCCACAATATTATGCATCCCTAAGATGGCAGATTGCGGAGAGTTAATAATGGGTGTTGACATCATTGAGCCAAACACACCACCATTGGTAAGAGTGAATGTTCCGCCTGTCATTTCAGGAATGGAAAGTTTTCCATCTCTTGCCTTTAGGGCAAGCCTTCTTACTTCGGCTTCGATACCCGCAAAGCTTAATTTTTCCGCATTGCGTATGACAGGAACCACTAATCCTTTTGGAGCGGAAACTGCGATGGAGATATCACAATAATCAAAGGTGACTATTTCTTCTCCATCAATTTGTCCGTTTACCGAAGGCCATTCTAATAAGGCCATGGTACAGGCTTTCGTAAAAAACGACATAAAGCCAAGACCGATTTCATGCTTCTCTTTAAACTGCTCTTTATACTTTTTACGCAAGTCCATAATGGGCTTCATATTTACCTCATTAAAGGTAGTAAGCATGGCCGTGTCATTTTTAACGGCAACCAGCCTACGAGCAACGGTTTTGCGTAAGCTGCTCATTTTCTTGCGAGATTCATTGCGCTCTCCAACTGGAGCGGCTGCAATGTTTGCCTTTGTAGCTACTGGAGCAGCTGTTTTAGGAGCTTGTTTTTGGGCTTTTTCTGCGTCTTCTTTTGTTATTCTACCATCTACACCTGTGCCAGAAACGTTAGAGGCATCAATCCCTTTTTCAGCCAAAATTTTGGCAGCAGCAGGTGAAGCATGGCCAGAGGCATAGTTTGTGTTCCCGCTAGGAGCGCCTTGAGTTGTAGCACTATTGGCAGGAGTTGCTGATGCTGCAGGCGCAGCATCACTTAGTTCAATGGTGCAAATTAAATCTCCGATTTTGAGTGTATCTCCTTCGGCTGAGGCTTGATGCAATATGCCTGTTCCTTCCGCTGGAAGCTCGAAGGTGGCTTTGTCAGAATCTATTTCTGCAATTACCTCATCGAGCTCTACAAAATCACCTTCATTCTTTGTCCAGGCCGACATGGTTACTTCAGTAATCGATTCGCCTACTTCAGGTACTCGCATTTCGATAGTTTCTCCTGTTGGTTTAGGAGCCGAAGTCTGTGTTGGAACTGCTGATTCTGAGGATTCAGCAGTAGCTTTTGCTTTGCCCTCTTCGATTACAGCAACTGTGGCACCAATAGCTATTGCATCTCCTTCTTGAGCCTTAATTCGTAAGACACCTGCCGTTTCTGCATTCAATTCAAATGTGGCCTTTTCAGATTCAAGCTCGCATATAACTTCATCCATTTCTACGAAGTCACCATCTTTTTTTAGCCAAGCGGCAATGGTTACTTCGGTTATCGATTCCCCAACTTGAGGTATTTTAATTTCTAAAGCCATAATCTATATGTTAAAGGCGGTTTCAATAATTTCTTTTTGCTCTGCTTCGTGCATTTTAGCATAGCCAGTGGCAGGGGAAGCACTCGGTTTACGCGCAATTACCTGGATTTTATGCGTATGGTACGTTCTTAATATAAATGCCCAATAGCCCATGTTTGCAGGTTCTTCTTGCACCCATTTTACCTGAGGATTTCCAAGTGCTTTTAAGGCATCGTCTAATTGCAAATCAGGGAAAGGATAAAGCTGCTCCACTCTAATAATGGCCACATCTTTGCGCTTATTTTTCTGCTGCTCTTCTTTTAAATCGTAGTAAATTTTACCTGAGCAAACAAGTGCACGTTTTACTTTTTTAGGATCTACATAATCATCTCTAAGTAATTCTCTAAAGGTTCCTTTTGTAAATTCTTTTACAGGCGACATTACCTTAGGGTGCCTCAATAAAGATTTAGGCGACATTACAATTAAAGGCTTACGGAACTCCCAAGCCAATTGTCTTCTAATAAGATGAAAGTAATTTGAAGGCTCTGTAATATTGGCCACTACAATATTATACTCGGCTGCCAATTGCAAATACCTTTCTGGCCTTGCATTCGAATGCTCTGGGCCCTGGCCTTCATAGCCGTGAGGGAGTAGCATCACCATTCCGTTCATGCGTTGCCATTTAGATTCGGATGGTGTAATGAATTGATCGATGATTACTTGGGCTCCATTGGCAAAATCTCCAAATTGTGCTTCCCAAATTACCAAGGCATTTGGGTTTGCCATGGCATAGCCAAACTCAAATCCAAGTACTGAAAATTCAGCTAAAAGTGAGTTGTAAATATCAAAAGATTTTTGCCCCTTTTCAATATGGTTTAGGCTATTATAAGCTTCATTTGTTTCTGCATCATGCAATACACTATGCCTGTGTGAGAAAGTGCCTCGTTGCACGTCTTGACCTGAAAAACGGACTGGGTGGCCTTCTAATAGCAGGGAGCCGTAAGCCAATAATTCAGCACCAGCCCAATTAAGCATTTTGTCTTTAAAGAACATTTCTTGACGTTGCTTAAGCTGTTTTTCTATCTGTCGAAGTGGCTTAAAGCCATCCGGAAGCTTTGTTAATGCCTTTCCAATTTTATCAACAACGGCTTGTTTGATGGCCGTATCAGGAGATCGATCAAAATCAGCAGGATTTGATCTTCGCAAGCTTTGCCATTCCTTTTCCAAAGGAGAAAATTTATACGGCAATGGTTTTTGTTTTACTAAATTAAGTCGGTCTTGTAATTCGTTTCTAAACGACTTATCCATTTTTTTTGCAAGCTCTGCATCAATATCGCCCCTGCTAATAAGTTGTTTATTATAGATTTCCCTTGGGTTAGGGTGCTTCGAAATGATATTATAAAGTTGTGGCTGTGTAAATTTGGGCTCATCACTTTCGTTATGGCCATGCCTACGGTAGCACACCATATCGATGAAAATATCTCTATTATACCGTTCTCTAAATTCGGCCGCTGTTTTAACGCAATACACTACCGCTTCGGGGTCATCTCCATTTACATGAAGCACAGGTGCATCAATAATTTTGGCTACATCTGAGCTATAAATACTTGATCGTGCATCTTCAAAATTGGTGGTAAACCCAACCTGGTTATTAATGATAAAGTGAATGGTTCCTCCTGTATGATAGCCATCCAACATACTCATTTGTGTTAGTTCGTACCCAATTCCTTGGCCAGCAATGGCGGCATCTCCATGAATAAGAATAGGAAGCACCTTGTCGAAATCTTTATCGTATTGCCCTTCTGTTTTGGCTCTTACAAAACCTTCTACTACAGGATTTACGGCTTCGAGGTGAGATGGATTTGGTGCTAGCTTTAAATCTACTTTCTTACCTGTTTCTGTAATAATTTGCGATGAATACCCCATATGGTATTTTACATCGCCATCGCCCATGGTCATATCAGGTAAAACTGCCCCTTCGAACTCGCTAAAAACTTGCTCATAGGTTTTTCCCATTATGTTTACAAGTACATTTAACCGACCACGATGGGCCATGCCAATCACTACTTCTTCTACACCAAGTTCTGCACTCGCATTAATCATAGCATCTAAGGCAGGAATGGTGCTTTCTCCACCTTCTAGTGAAAACCGCTTTTGCCCAATATATTTAGTGTGTAGAAAATTTTCGAACACAACAGCTTCATTAAGTTTACTTAGTATTCGCTCTTTTTCTTTCGATGACGGATTAAAAGTCTGAGCATCTCGCTCTACTTTTTGCTTAAACCAATCCATCATTTCTGGGTCTCGAATGTACATGTACTCGAAGCCAATGCTACCTGCATAAGTAGAACGAAGGGTTTCTATTATTTTTCTAAGAGTAGCCCTACCAATTTTTAGTTCACTACCAACTTCAAATTCAGTATCCAAATCTGCTTCTGACAGACCATGGTCTTGTAAAGTTAGGCGTGCACCTCTATCTTTTCGCTGGCGAACAGGATTAGTGGTAGCCTCCAAATGTCCGCGTGTTCGATAGGCATGAATAAGATTTCGAACGTTGATTTCCTTGCTTCCAATAGCGGGAGAAGGTCCGTCTTCTCCGAATTTCTGTTGAGAGAATTCAAAGCCTTCAAAAAACCGTTGCCAACTTTCGTCAACAGAAGAAGGGTCTTGTTTATATGAAGTATACACTTCATCCAGGTAATTGCCATGTGCGTTGGCAATGTAGGAATATTTGTCCATAACAGTTTGTCGCCTAATAAGTTGTCAAAGGTAGGTTTTGTTCTTGCTAATATGAAATTGCTTAAGCGTGTATAAGCATAAAGAGTAAATATTGGAAACAATTTCTGATTTCAGCAGCTAAACATCCCTCACCCCCCAATATAATCAGGGGCAATGTTGCTTTTAGCTCACAATCAATTACTTTTGCACCTCATTTAACAAAAAATGCGGACGAGATCCGCACGAGAAACTAATAAAAGTTATGGCAGTTAAAATTAGATTAGCCCGTAGAGGTAGAAAAGCACATGCAATGTACGACATTGTAGTTGCGGATGTAAGATCACCAAGAGATGGTCGTTTCATCGAAAAATTAGGAAACTACAATCCTAATACAAACCCGGCAACTATCGTATTAAACGAAGAAAGTGCCTTGAAATGGGTAATGGATGGTGCACAACCAACCGACACAACAAGAGCAATTTTATCATACAAAGGTGTGATGATGAAAAAACACTTACAAGTAGGTGTTAATAAAGGAGCAATTACGCAAAAAGTTGCCGACAAAAAATATGCAGAGTGGCTGAAAGATAAAGATGCTAAGGTTCAAGCGAAACTTGATGGTTTGTCGAAAGAAGAAGCTACCGCTGCTAAAGCAAGAATGGATGCCGAAACGAAAGTGAAAGAAGCCCGCACGGAAGCTATTCAAAAGAAAGCGGCAGACGCAATTGCTGCTGTTGAAGCAGAGGAAGCTGCTAAAGTTGCTGCTGAAGTGCCAGTTGTAGAAGAGGCTCCTACCGAAGAAGCTGCACCTGCCGCTGACGTTAAGGAAGAAGAAGCACCTGCTGCAGAGGCTAAAGAAGAAGCCCCAGCTACCGCTGCTGAAGTAAAAGAAGAGGCTCCTAAAGCGGAAACAAAGGAGGAAGCTCCTGCTACTGAAGAAGCCCCTAAAGAGGAAGAAAAATAAGCTAAGCTATGAACTTTGAGTCCTGCTACCAGTTGGGGTACGTGCTCAAAACACATGGATTAAAAGGAGAGTTGGTACTCGTAATAGACGCTGACGACCCACAAGAATACAGTGAGATGGAATCGGTTTTTGTTGAAATCAACAAAAAACTGGTTCCATTTTTTATTGACCGAATTCAACTAAATGGAAGCAAAGCCATTATTAAGTTTGAAGAAATTGACTCCATAGAAAATGCCAAAGAGTTAAAAGGATCTCGCATTTTTCTTCCCTTAGATGTATTGCCAGAGTTAAAAGATGGCTACTATTTCCATGAGCTTATTGGCTTTAAAGTGATTGATAGTAAGGAGGGGGAGCTTGGCCTTATTTCCGGGGTGTTCGATTCAGGAAGCCAAGACCTGATTGCCATGCAATATCAGGAAAAAGAAGTACTCATTCCGCTTACCGATGAGGTAGTTACAAAAGTGGACAAGCCCGCAAAAACTATCTACACCACATTGCCCGATGGCTTGCTAGACATATATTTGTTAGATGATGCGGATTGATATCATAACAGTAGTGCCTGATTTGCTCAAAAGCCCTTTTGAGGTATCGATGATGAAGCGAGCCCAAGACAAAGGCTTAGCAGAAATTGTGCTTCACGATCTGAGAAATTATTCTACGAATAAATACCGACAGGTAGATGATTATGCTTTTGGTGGAGGTGCAGGTATGGTACTTATGATTGAGCCTATTGACAAATGCATTGTCAAACTAAAAGCCGAGCGAGATTACGATGAAATAATCTATACCAGCCCCGATGGTCAACTGCTCGACCAACCATTGAGTAATGAGCTTTCGCTAAAAGGGAACATTATTATTTTATGTGGGCATTATAAAGGTGTAGATGAGCGGGTGCGAGAACATTTAATAACCCGTGAAATTAGCATTGGTAATTATGTGCTCACTGGTGGTGAGTTGGCCGCAGCCGTAATTGCTGACAGTGTTATTCGTTTATTACCAGGGGTGCTATCCGATGAAACCTCTGCTTTAACCGACTCCTTCCAAGATGGGCTGGTCGCTCCTCCTGTTTATACTCGTCCATCTGAGTATAAAGGACTAACAACCCCAGATGTATTGCTTTCTGGCCATGCTAAAAAAATTGAAGAGTGGCGGCACGAAGAGGCTGTAAAGAGAACAGAGGAGAGAAGGCCTGAGATGGGGAGTGAGCTTTCTTAAAGCCCTAATGTTTTTTTATTGAGGCTAAACTGCAAGCCAAAATTCAAATTCCAGTTATCTTGGTTATACTTAAAATCATTATTTTGAAGACTTGTTGAATAACCAAGTTGAGCATGCAATTTTATTAATTCTTCGCCAAACCTAAGGGTAAGTGCAGGTTCTGACATAAGGTATGAACTTCCGTTTATAAGTGGCAAGTCATAATTTGCCCATTGATCTGATGGTATATTAGTTGAAAGACTGTTGTAGCTCAAAAAGCCAAATTTATAAGAAAACGCAAAATTAAAGTTAGTGCCAGCATAACCTATGGAGGGTTGAAGAAAGAGTTTATTAAATTTTACTCTGGATTTTGGGTTGTCTAAACCAAAATAATTGCTGTATGAATCTCCATATAACCAATTTACAACACCTGTGCCAAACCCAACATAAAACTCAAACACCCAATTATAAGGTGATTTCTTGTAGTGTCCAATGGCAAAATCAAGGTATGAACCATTAGCTTTTTCATTGTCAATAGTATGCATGCCATTAATCTGAAAAGCAAATAAAGAGTCAAATGAATAAGCAGTCTGTATCTCAATAGCCTTCATATCTTCTCCCATACTATAGTGTCCAGCTATTTTTAAATCATTCTTTTTTTTAAAGAGAGGAACATTATGCGCATTGGGGGCATAGTATATGGGAGAGCAGGATGCTAAATAAAGGGCAAA
>JAKISE010000027.1 GCA_021648745.1 Cyclobacteriaceae bacterium | reverse complement strand
TTAACTTTGCTTATAATCCAATTAGTTCGTCCTTTAAAGATTCTTTACACTAGACTGCAAGAAGTTGAATAGAATGATATTTTTTCAATAGGGTCGTGAAGACACGAACCTCGGATAATGATGAAGGCTAACAGTAGAAGGTTAGTTGATCGGCACGTTTACATGACGCTCTGCATGGTAGCTAGAACGTACTAAGGGGGATGACTCGACATAAGTAATTCCTCGACTTAGCCCTTCTTCTTTAAACATGGCAAATTTATCAGGGTGAACAAACTCCGCTACCTCTATGTGCATTTTAGTAGGTTGCAAGTATTGACCAAGCGTTAATATATTCAGTCCTACTTTGGCATAATCATCCATAGCTTCAAAAACTTGAGTGTCCGTTTCTCCCAAACCAAGCATAATACCTGACTTAGTTCTTCTACCAACATCATGAATACGTTTTAGCTGCTCCATGCTCCGTTCGTACTTAGCCTGAGGGCGAACCCTTCGATAAAGCTCTTTAACCGTTTCTACATTATGAGAGATTACTTCTTGCCCACCTTCAATCATTCGATAAAGCGCATCCCATTTTGTTTTAACGTCTGGAATTAATGTTTCAATTGTAATTTCAGGGCTTAGCTTTTTTGTTTCCACAACAGTTTGATACCAAATTTCAGCGCCTTTATCTTTAAGTTCATCTCTATTAACTGAAGTGAGCACAGCATGCTTCACTTTCATATTATGAATTGCCTCAGCAACTCTTTTTGGTTCATCAACATCATATTCAGGTGGCCGACCCGTTGCTACTGCACAAAAAGTACAGCTTCTAGTACAAACATTACCTAATATCATAAAGGTAGCAGTACCTGCACCCCAACATTCGCCCATATTAGGGCAATTGCCGCTTTCGCAAATGGTATTTAGTTTATGCTTATCTACTAATTTTCTAACCTCGGCGTACTCCTTACCAACTGGTAATTTTACACGTAACCAATCTGGTTTTTTCTTTCTAGGCTGTTTTGAGATAACACTTTCCATTGCAAAATAATTTTGAGAAGGCAAAAATAACAAGAAGCTATATAAACCTACTTTCTTGAGCCATAAAAAAGCGTAATAAATGCTGTAGGCCACACCGCATAATTTTCAGCCGTGGACATCATATTAATTTTACGAGCATAGGCATCTAATAAAAAGCCAGCTTCAAAACCAGACACACTAGATTTAAGTGATCCAAATTCAAAGCTTAACGATGTTTTAATGTTTGCACCAATAATAATATTGGACTTAAATAATCCTTGAAAAATAAATCCTCTCCCTGTAATATCTTCGATGAAATGAATGCTAGGATCATAAGGAATACGAACAGACTGCTTATACTCTATATAATAAGGGGCTTCTAATCCTATAGAAGGGCCAACGGCTAAGTTTAAACTTATTTGTACTCCTTGTTGAGGAGCCTTTTGAAACACTACATAATTACGCCCATACTGGCCGCGTATTGCAAATAGATGATTGACTTTGCCCAGAGTAAAAGAATTTCCTGTACCTGTTACAGCTTTCAATTGGGCAGGGTGTTTAAAGTTGACAAGTTCCAGACCATACGTGGTAAAACTGCCGGATGTATTTCTAATACTTTTTTTGAATACCACACCTCCAATTAACCCACTTGCAGTATTCTTTGTAATGCCCCAAGTATTTTCAATTGTATAATCGTCATTAGCATTTTGTGCCAATACTGCTGTGGAAACGAAAAGAATTCCGATTATGCCTATTAATTTATTCAAAACAACTTTTATAGATTGAATTACAAACGTAAAAATACTAAATATGGTTAGGAGTATGGCAATAATTAATTTTTATACCAATTTTCTCTTTCCTCTGTTTCCCAAATTGAGCGCTCATCTTTATCATATTTTAACTTATGAGAAAATTCTTTATCAGACTCTGGGGTTGCCCCATTTTTCTTAAAAAGTTTAGCCCACAATAATTTTATATTTACTACTTTCCCCTTTTCGGTAGTTGAATTTCTATTTGCATAGCTATATGCTGTACTTGGGTGCATTTTACCTTTAGCCTTTGCTTGTTTTTTCTCTAAACCCATATGGCTTGGGCTACCAAATGCCCAAAAACTGAGAGCCCAATCGGTTCCACGCTCGGTTCCAGGGGCAGCCTCAATTCTCCTCTTTTGACTACGGCTTAATTCTCCTGGTAACTCTTTATTTACTTTAAGCCTCTTTCTCTGATAAACTAAGCCCATTTTTGTGGGGTTGCCAATGGTTATAAAGGAAAACGATTTTTTCTCACCCAGTGTTGTTCCATCGGATCTTGCTTTATCTCTTTCTTTAACCTTAGAAGTCAATCTATTAATATCCTTATTTCGTTTATTGGTAACAGGTTGCATTAAACCAGCTCCTACTCCAATTCTAAGCCCAGCTATTTTTTTTGCAGAACCATACTCCGTTCCAGGAGAGCGTGGTGGCCTTTTACTCACAACTCTTACATTGCCAATAAAATCCTGTGTTGGGTATGCCTTAACACTACTTTTTTTAGCTTTGATATCTCCTTGGTAACTACCTATATTCGGATTATTCATCCCTCTAGCAAAGACATTGCCTTGATATGTTGTAGCTACTGCAGTACCTGCTCCTCTATCTTTCTTCATCAAAGGGTTTCCTTTATTATTCCACCTTTTAGATACACTTCCACCACCTCTGGCTATTTTTTGAGCTTTTATATTGCCTGAATACGAACCAATATTAGGGTTGGACATGCCTCTAGGAAAAATATTGCCTCGAAAAGTTGTGGCTACTACAGTACCTTCTCCTCTTCCTTTCTTAATTAATGGGTTTCCGCTGTTATTCCATCTTTTTGAAACACTACCACCGCCTTTGATTGGTTTTTGGTATTTAATATTACCAGCAAATTGCCCAATGCCATTATCTCCATCTTTACGAATAAGGGGATTGCCGCTGTTATTCCATCTTTTTGAAACACTTCCTCCTCCTTTAGCTGATTTCTGGTATTTCATATTTCCAGCGAATCTGCCAACTCCAGAGTCTCCTCCTTTTCTGATAAGAGGGTTTCCTCCATTATTCCACTTAGTTGAAATACTTCCTCCTCCTTTTATTGCCTTTTGACTTTTAGATTTACCTGCAAAAACCCCGACACCTACACCAATGGTTCTTTTTGTTATTGCGCTGCCGCTGTTATTAAATGATTTACCTGAAATGCTTTTGGCTTTATTATTATTGTATCTTTTGTTTGACGGAGAAGCACTTGCGCTTCTATAATTCATTGACCCCACAGATCCATAATTTGGTCGCCTAGACCTGAAATTTTTTGTTCTAAGTGATTTACCTGCAATATCTTTGCTACTAGAATGCTCTCCACTGAACCTGCGATCTTTACCTCGATATGGGTGTACTTTTTTGTTATTAAAAACTCTTGCACCTGATATACTTGGAGCTGAAGGCTTTCTTTTACCAGGCTTCGATTCAGATTTTTTTGTTGCTGACCTTATCTTTTTTGCTCCATAAGCACCAAAAATAGCAGCTTCTCCATTTCCTTTTTTTCTATTACCATACGACCGTACAGGCTTAGGCTGGGTAACTGACTTTGCCTTTTGGGATCTAAAATTTTTCATGTTTCGTTGGTTTGCCATGGGCTTACCACCGCCACTTCGTTCGCTCGATCTTGAAACAGAACGAGCTCCAGCCGATTGATACTTATTTCTTTTAAACCGCTCTCCACTTTTAGTTTTATCACTTCTAACCTGAGGATTAGCCATTGTGCGTCCGCCTCCTGAAGGTCTTGGGCTCTTGTGGTTCTTAGTTCTTAATTTTTTCCCAGCAATATCCTTTGTAGATGCCTGCTCTCCTTTTCGTTGCTCGTGATTGCGGTACACATTTTTTTTGCGCTTAGCAATATGTGGAGCCGTTGCTGTAACAACACGTGTAGTTGATTTTCTCTTAGGAGTTTCTGGTGGCTTAGAAACTGATCGAATATTTTTTATCTTTTTTTTGTTACTGTATGCCCTGTCCTTCTCTGTTCTTCTTTTTACTCCCCGATAGGTATTGGGTTGACGATGAACTGGTTTAGGGTTGGTAGATACAGATCGTTGCCTAATACGTTTTCTGCCTGATATGTCTCCTGTTCTTGCTACCTCTCCTTTTTTTGTAGCTGTTTTTACTTTACGAGGTGGAGGCCCAGCTCGCTGCTTTTCTGTTCGAATTTTTCTGCCAGCATAAGGGTCTGGTTGTGGGCGAGCATAGGTTTTACGAGGAGTTGTTTTTGTTTTTTTTACTTTTCTTCCCGTAATGTCTCCTTTATACCCTTTGTCTCCGCCTTTTTTAAAAGATTTTTTAGAGGTTCGAATTTGCTTTTTATTAGAATAGGTCTTTTTGCCCTTTGCCTGTTTTCGATCCTTTCTGCTCTTTTTTACTTTCTTTGTTTTTTTAGGAGAAGTTGCTTGCTGTTTTGCTGGTTTCTCTTGATTTCTCGAGTCGATTTGCCCATAGCTTTGCTGCCCTACACTAATTAGTATAGATAGGATTAACCCTATTAAAAGCTTTTGTACCACCGTTTTTTAGTTATTAAAAAAGGAATTTTAACCTCTAACCTGCCAAATTACTAAAAATTCAGCAAATTTTGTAGTTTTTCTTTTAAACGAGCATTTGCCAAAAAGTTGTCTTCCAATGTATTTATAAAAGGAATTGGCGTATCTAAGCTTGCAACTCTGGTAACAGGAGCATCTAAATTCATAAAATATTTTTCGCTAATCCAAGCTGCAATCTCAGCCCCGATTCCACCTGTTAAGCTATCTTCATGAAGCACCATTACCCTTCCCGTTTTTAATACTGTTTTTTCCACAGCCTCTTTATCCCAAGGCATTAATGTCCTCAAATCAAGTATATCTATAAAAATATTAGGCATTGCAGAAGCCACCTCCTTTGCCCAATGTACGCCCATGCCATAGGTAATAATGGAAATATCATCTCCTTCATTAACTAATTGAGCTTCGCCAATTTTAACAGTATAATAATCATCGGGAATGGTGTCAGTTACTGAACGATACATCATTTTATGTTCGAAATACATAACTGGATTTGGGTCTTCAATTGCGGCTGTCAATAACCCTTTGGCATCATAAGGATTAGATGGATACACAATTTTTAACCCTGGCGTATGAAAAAACCATGCTTCATTGCTCTGTGAATGAAAAGGGCCAGCCGCCACACCCGCTCCAGTTGGCATGCGCACCACCACATCGACATTTTGCCCCCAACGGTAATGCGATTTTGCCAAATTGTTTACAACCTGATTAAAACCAGAAGTAACAAAATCAGCAAACTGCATTTCAATCACTGATTTTCTGCCTTTTATGGATAAGCCCAAACCCATACCAAACAAAGCGGACTCACAAATAGGGGTGTTTCTAATTCTTTCAGCACCAAACTGCTCTAAAAACCCTTCCGATACTTTAAAAACTCCACCGTAATCGGCTATATCTTGCCCCATAAACACAAGGTCATCATATTTTTCCAATGACTGCCGTAGCCCATCAGAAATAGCATCTACATATCTTTTTTCTGATGTGGAGCCTGAGGACGGGTTTATCACTTCTTGGTCAAAAAGGGCAAACACATCATTAATTTCGTTTTCTGTATTTCCTTCAGGTATAAATTCGGCATAAGCCATTTCTAGCCCATCATTTATTTCTAATTTTATTGCTGACTTATATTCTTCCACTAATGCAGGAGTTAGAACACCTTTATCTAGCAAGTAATTTTCATAATTTTTTATAGGGTCTTTAGTTGCCCAAAACTCCATTAAATCTTTGGGTACATATTTAGTGCCAGAGGCCTCTTCATGCCCTCGCATTCTAAAAGTCATAGCCTCCACAATTACAGGTCGTGGGCTGCGCCTTAGTTGCTTAGATAAACGCTCAATAGTTGAATAAACCTCCAGCACATTATTTCCATCGATTTGATACGCCTCTATTCCATAACCAGGGCCTTTATCGATAAAATTCTTAAATTTGAATTGTTGGCTACTAGGTGTTGACAACCCATAGCCATTATTTTCAATCATAAAAATAACTGGGAGATCCCAAACGGCAGCCACATTTAATGCTTCGTGAAAATCTCCTTCGCTTGCTCCTCCATCTCCTGTAAAAACCAAGGTAGCACTATTCTTTCCTCCTATTAAATCCGAGAGGGCAATACCATCAGCTACTGCCAATTGAGGACCTAAGTGAGAGATCATGCCCACAATATTAAATTCGTTCGTGCCAAAATGAAATGAGCGGTCACGCCCCTTGGTAAAGCCAGATAATTTACCTTGGAATTGAGCAAACAATCTGCTCAATGGAATATCACGTGAAGTGAACACTCCTAAATTACGGTGCATAGGTAAAATATATTCATCTTGTCGTAATGCTAATGTAGCTCCTACAGAAATGGCCTCTTGCCCTATGCCTGAAAACCATTTAGAAATTTTGCCTTGTCTCAAAAGAATAAGCATTTTCTCTTCAATTAGGCGAGGAGTAATAAGCGCTTTATAAATAGTAAGAAGCTTTTTATTAGTGTATTTACCTCTATTAAATTTTATATTGGACATATATTGAAAATGCGATATTTGAAATAAAGAAATTAGACTAAAAGTGTAGACTTATTAACAAAGGTGATTTGGGAATAGGGGAATGACAAATGTTTCAACAAAAACTTAATTGGTTTATCTGTTGATTTGTAGTTCTTAAAAAATACTTTTGAGTTTCTTTAAGATTATGATTGAGTACGAACATACAGTTTTAGAAAACGGACTTCAGGTAGTGATTCACCCCGATCCTGTTTCATCGGTAGTGGTGGTAAATGTAGCCTATAAAGTTGGTTCTAGGGATGAAAGCCCAGACAAAACTGGCTTTGCACATTTGTTTGAGCATTTAATGTTTAGTGGTTCGGCTAATATTCCATCCTATGACGAGCCCTTGCAAAAAGCAGGAGGTGAAAACAACGCATTCACCACCCCCGATTACACCAATTACTACCTTACAGTACCTGCAGGAAATATCGAAACCGGTTTGTGGTTAGAATCGGATCGTATGCTAGGGCTAGCATTTAACGAAAAGGGACTAGAAGTTCAACGAAAAGTGGTAATCGAAGAATTTAAACAGCGTTATCTTAATCAACCCTATGGTGATGTTTGGCATAAATTAAGAACTCTTGCCTATAAAAAACATGCTTATCAATGGCCGACTATTGGTAAAAACATAGAACAGATAGAGGCTGCGAAGATGGACGATGTTAGAGCTTTTTTTAATACCTATTACATACCCAATAATGCCATTTTAGTTTTAGCCGGCAATGTATCTGTTGAAAAGGGTTTTGAGCTTGCTAAAAAGTGGTTTGGCGATATTCCTAAAGGCGAGCCTATAAAAAGAGATGTGCACATTGAGCCTATTCAAACTAGCAAACGATTTATTTCTGTGGATTCGAATGCACCTGTAAATGCCTTTTACAAAGTGTATCATATGCCTGGGCGCGCACAGCTTGACTATTACACAGCTGATTTGCTAAGTGACATACTAGGCAGAGGCAAGTCATCTTTGTTATACAAAGCACTTGTAGAAGACAATCCTATTTTTACGGACCTTGCAGCCTATGTACTCGGCTCGTTAGACCCTGGGTTGCTGGTAATTTCTGGCAAGTTACTAGAAGGCACTACATTTAAGGAAGCTGAGAAGAAAGTGAACCAAATAATCTCTATGTTTATTGCATCTGGTGTAGAACAGGTTGACTTAGAGAAGGCTAAAAACCAAGCCATTGCTTCACATGCTTTTGGAGATATTGATTTACTTAATAGGGCTATGAATTTAGCTTACGGTTTTATTTTAAATGATTTGGATAGAACAAATAAGGAGCTTGCGATAATGGAGCAAATAAGTGTGGATGACATTAATAAAATGGCAAATTCTATTTTAATAGAATCCAACGCCAATACTATGTACTACAAAGCAGCCTCCAATTAAATTTAATAAGATGAAAATACGTACCGGATTTGGATATGATGTTCACAAACTAGAAACAGGTAAAGACTTTTGGATGGGAGGAATTAAACTTGAACATAGCAAAGGAGCCGTTGGGCATTCCGATGCCGATGTGCTAATTCATGCTATTTGCGATGCGTTATTAGGAGCTGCCAACTTAAGGGATATCGGTTTTCATTTTTCGGACCAAGATGCTGCGTATAAAGGCATTGATTCTAAAATATTACTTAAAGATGTAGTTAAGCTAATTCGAAAAAAGGGCTATGCAATTGGTAATATAGATAGCACTATTGCACTGGAGGCTCCAAAGGTTAACCCACATATTCCTGCCATGTGTAAAATATTAAGCGAAGTAATGAAAATCGACTTAGACGATATCTCGATTAAAGCAACTACTTCTGAAAAGTTGGGTTTTGTTGGCAGAGAAGATGGTGTTGCCGCCTATGCAAGCGTGTTGATTGTGAAAGAGTGATAGGTTATTTGTTATTGAATTAAGGGTTATTGGTTAATGAAGCTAAGTGAAAAAAGGGAGAGAAATCAAATTGTTTATTACTGAAGATGGCTCTCATTCGTTGGAAATTCCTACCCTCAATGAAACCTACCATTCTAGCCATGGCGCTATTCAGGAATCGAATCATGTTTTTATCAAAAATGGACAAGAGTATTGGGTAGAACAAAACCAATCGAATAGATTAAGCATTTTTGAGGTAGGTTTTGGCACTGGTTTAAATGCATTATTAACCATGCAAAAATCAGAACAACTTAGCCTAAAAATTGACTACACTAGCCTTGAACTTTATCCACTTACTTCTGAATTAACCAACCAATTAAACTATGCTGAACAGACAGGGTTTGACAAAAAAGCATTTCAAAAGTTGCACTCTTGTCATTGGAATGAGCCAATAGTCATTTCTTCGTATTTTAACCTTCATAAAATAAAGGGCTCTTTTCAGGATATTTCGATGAACTCAAAATTTGATATTATCTACTACGATGCATTTGCACCAAGTAAACAGCCCGAAATGTGGACATATAAATTGATGGAAAAATGCTTTGCAATGCTCAACCCAAACGGGTTGTTTGTAACCTACTCTGCTAGAGGGCAACTAAAAAGAGATTTGAAACAAGCAGGGTTTAAGGTAGAATCGTTGCCAGGCCCACCTGGTAAGTTTGAAATGGTGAGAGCGGTGAAAGAGACATAAGATTATTAGATAAAAGACATAAGACTGAATGAACGAATTTTTAGAGGGGGTTATCGAATACGCCAAACATATGGATTTGCTTGAGCTTGCTGGGCTGGTATTCGGGTTGCTAACAGTTTGGTGGCTTATAAAACAGAATATCTATACCTGGCCTGCCGGCATTATTTATGTTTTTATTTCTTTCATTATCTTTTGGAAAATAAGGCTCTATGGAGATTTTTTTCTTCATATCTTTTTTTTAATTCTAAATATTTATGGTTGGTATTATTGGGTACACAATAAAAAGAATCAAAAAGAGGAGTTGCCTGTAACTACCCATTCTTTAAAAACCAATATTTTATTACTCCTAGCTTCTGGTGCAGGCATTGTAGCCTTTGGCTATTTCTTGCAACACCTGCCAGACATATTTACAGGTTTAAAACCTGCGGCCGTCCCCTATTGGGATGCAACCACCTCGATTCTTAGCGTAACTGGCATGTGGCTTACTACACAAAAGAAGATTGAAAACTGGTTTTACTGGCTGGCTGTTAATTTGTTAGCCTCAATAATATATGCCTATAAGGGTATTTATTTTTACTCATTTTTATACTTCGTGTATATCTTTTTGTCTTTTTCAGGCTATCTTGAGTGGAGAAAATCTATGAAAAAAGCTAATGCTTAAAGTAGTAATAACTGGCCCTGAATCAACAGGAAAATCTACGCTAGCAAAGGAATTAGCTACGTACTACAACACTCTTTATGTTGACGAGTTTTCAAGAGGTTATTTATCCGAATTAGGAAGGACTTATGTGCAACAAGATTTGGCGGAGATTGCAAAAGGCCAAATTAAACTAGAAGATTCTGCTGCAAAAAAAACCAAAGAGCTACTAATTTGTGATACGAGTTTAGAAGTTATCAGAATTTGGTCGGAGTATAAATATGGTAACTGCGACCCGTTTATTATAGAACAGCTAGCTCATAGATTACCAGGTTTATATTTGCTTATGGCACCCGACTTGCCTTGGCAACCTGACCCATTGAGAGAAAACCCCAATGACCGAACCGAGCTATATTCGCTTTATAAGAAGGAGCTCATCAACTCTCAAGTACCATTTTATGAAATTTCTGGCATCTCTGAAAAACGATTTAAAATGGCCAAAGAAGTTATTGATAGAAACATCTAAATAGTGTATGCAAGAGAGCTCAAAGAACCCCTAAGAACCTGAGTTCGGGATAAGGAATAGCTGCCAGAAAATAAAATAGTAGGTGAGCTTTTGGAAATAAAAAGTGAAAAAATAATGGATTATTTTAAGATTTTTATTACTAAAAGATTGCCTGCTAGATATTTTCCCTTGGGCTTTAGTGAAATTTCCCTAAACTTCCTCAAATTTATTTGAATTAACTCGTTAGTCCTACATAAATTTGAGTCGTTTATGAAATTTTCACTTAAAGCTGACAGTATTCCTTAGGTCGAACTCAGGTTACAAAAATCTAAGTTGTTTATGAAAGTTTCGATTAAACCCGAAATATGCAATAGGGTTAAAGCTGACAGCATTCCTTATCCCGAACTCAGGTTAAGAACAATTAGACTGGCTTTACTCTTGAAAGTTTTCTCTCTTAGAGCCCTTGAGGCTAAAAATAAAACTATATCTTTGTGCTATTAGGGGGTGCCGAAAATTACAGGCTGAGAATATACCCAATGAACCTGATGCCGATAATGCGGCCGTAGGAAGTTTGGATAGACTAAAGATTAGAGACCCCTATCTCTAGTTATGTTTAACCTATTTAAGTACACACATGAAAAATTTATTACTAGCAGCAGCCTTGCTGCTTAGTGCAACATTGGTTGCACAAAACTCTATTAACGGCTTATTGATCGATAGTGAAACCAATAATCCACTGCCTGGGGCAACCGTGCAATTGGTAAACACTAACAAGGCCAGCATTACCAGTGCATCTGGCACGTTTTCCTTTAACAGCCTAACAAAAAATAATTACCGATTAAAAATCAAATTTGTAGGTTATAAAACGCTTGAGGTAGAGGTTAGCCCATCCACAAAAAAACAAGTGTTTACATTACAAGTAGCCTCCATTATTACCGATGAAGTAATAGTATCGGCTACAAGGGCGTCAGATAAAACCCCGATGACCTTCCGGAGTATTGAGAAAAAAGAGATAGATAAGCAAAATTACGGAAAGGACTTTCCGTACCTGCTTGAGAGTACAGCCTCCGTAGTTACAACCTCCGATGCAGGTGCTGGTGTAGGCTACACAGGTATTCGTATACGGGGTAGCGATGCCACACGAGTAAATGTAACTCTTAATGGAATCCCTTATAACGATTCGGAATCGCAAGGGGTGTATTGGGTGGATTTACCTGACATTGCTTCTTCGGTAGAGTCGGTGCAAGTGCAACGTGGTGTTGGCACCTCCACGAATGGAGCAGGTGCTTTTGGGGCTTCTATCAACATACAAACAAGTACATTAAACCCTGCTCCTTATGCAAGTATTGATAACAGTTTGGGTAGTTTTAATACCCGTAAGCACACCTTAATGGCAGGCACTGGCTTGCTAAACAACAAGTTTACTATTGACGGGCGGCTCTCTAAAATAGTGTCAGATGGTTATATTGACAGAGCTGAATCGGACCTTACTTCTTTTTACCTATCAGGAGGCTATTATGGCGAAAACTCCATGTTAAAATTTAACATTTTCTCTGGCAAAGAAGTTACCTACCAATCTTGGTATGGCACACCAGAATCTAGGGCAAGAAATGATGAACAAGGAATGCAGGACTATATCAGTAGAAATGGATTGGATGCTGAAGAAGCAGATAACCTTTTAAATTCGGGTAGAACATATAATTTTTACACGTATGACAACCAAGTGGATGACTATACTCAAACCCATTACCAACTGCTTTATGCATGGGATATTAGCTCTGCCATATTATTAAATACGGCATTGCATTACACTAAAGGCTATGGCTATTACGAGCAGTATAAAAAAAGAGAGGATTTAGATGATTATGGATTTGGGAGGACAATTATGGGTAACGATACCATCTTTGCCACTGACTTAATTCGTAGAAGATGGTTAGATAACGATTTTTATGGAGCCACCTTTTCGCTTACTTACAACCCATCTACTGCATTAAATGCCATTATTGGTGGTGCATGGAACCAATATAGCGGAGACCATTTCGGGGAAATTATTTGGGCTCAATATGCAGGAAGCACATCCATTAGAGATAGATACTACGATAATAACGGATTAAAAACTGATTTTACTATTTACGGAAAAGTGATTTGGGATCCAATATCTAATTTATCATTATTTGCAGATATACAGTACCGTAAAGTGGGCTATACTTTAAAAGGCATCGATAATGATGGGCAGCTTATTGATCAAGACCATGATTTTGATTTTATAAACCCTAAAGTAGGCGCTAGCTACCAGCTTACAGATAATTCAAGTTTATACGCATCGTTTAGTATTGGCAATAAGGAACCTAACAGAACCGATTTTGTAGATGCTTCAATGGGTGAAACCCCTCTGCCTGAAAGCCTCCAAAACTTAGAAGTTGGCTATAAAAAAAGAACAGATAAATTATGGTTTCAAAGCAATTTCTACTTGATGGATTATAAAAATCAACTCGTACTAACTGGTGAATTAAACGATGTAGGGTCTTCGTTAAGAACCAATGTAGATAAGAGCTACCGAATGGGTATAGAGCTAGAAACTGGCATTAAACTAAACCCAATACTTGACCTACAAGCCAATGCAACTTTCAGCAGAAATATAATTCAAAGTTTTGACGAAACTGTTTATGATTACGGCACCAACTGGGATGAATTTAATGTGGTCACTGTTAACCATAACAATAGTCAAATTGCATTTAGTCCTAATGTAACCGCTGGAGCCACCCTTGTTTTTCATCCTTTTAAAGATTTTGAAGTAGCATGGGTTCATAAATATGTAGGCAAGCAATACCTAGACAATACTACCGATGAAAATAGAAAAATAGACAGTTATTACATTAGTGATGCTCGTGCTTCTTATGGGTTTTCGGCTTTGGGGATAAAACGAATTTCGTTTAATTTGGCTGTTTATAATTTGTTTAATAAAATGTACGAAGCAAACGGCTACACATGGGGCAATAGAGGTGGAGGAAACGATGTGAGAGAAAATTTCTACTACCCACAGGCTGGCACTCACTTTATGTTGGGGTTGAGGCTGGAATTGTAGGATTAGTATTATTAACCTGAGTTCGGGATAAGGAATAGCTGCCAGCATTCCTTATCCCGAACTCAGGTTATTAGGGTTAAAAATGGTCTCGGTTGAGCCCAGTGACTACCATTGACAAATTTGTATAAAGAGGCCCCAAATCATCCTATTTTTTATGATTTCATTATTTCCCTGATCTGCCAAATGGTCGGATTCCTCTCTCGCAAGAAGGCACTCGATCTGTCATTCAACCCGAAATATGCAATAGAAATTCTATTACTAATACAAACTGCTGCAAATCAGTCGTTTTACTAAGTTTATCCTCTTAACCATAGCGGTGCTATGCTTTTCGAATATAAACTTCTGATTTATTGCATTTTGTCTTCTCATTACGAATTCTATTGCATAATCCGGGTTCAACAACATTGAATAAAAAAACCGTAGAAAAATATTAAGAAAGAGAGTTAAACTCCATGTCAACGTGTGGAATACCATCTTCTAAATACACTTCTGAAACAGGAGAAAATCCAAACTTGCTGTAAAATTGCTGGAGGTGTTCTTGTGCAGAAAGCATAACAATTTTGTTTGAAAAATGTTTGGATATATATACCATAGCCTCCTGCATAAGCTTAGAAGACAAGTTTTTACCCCGGGAGTTTTTATGGGTAACCACCCGACCTACCCTTGTTTTAGGCTGGTTTATAATAATTCGAAGGTAAGAAGCAATTTCACCATCGTCTTCAATAAATAAGTGAATGGCCTCTTCATCCTCTCCATCCAACTCTGGATAAGGACAGTTTTGCTCTACAACAAATACATCTACACGTAGTTTTAGGATGCTGTAGAGTTCGGTTAATGTAAGACTATCAAAAATTTTAATTATATAGTTCATTTTTCCTAGATAAGCCTCTCTCAATAAAGAGATGACGTAAATTTATTAATTATTTACTCCATCTCCACAATCAGATCATCTTGCGAAACAAGCCCTCCTTCTTGCAAAGGAATAACCCTTATAATGCCATCGGTAGTCGCTGCCACATTCGTCTCCATTTTCATGGCTTCAATAACAAACAGCACGTCATTGGTTTTTACCTTGTCGCCCACTTTTACAAGCACCGAACTTAGGCGACCTTGTAAGGGTGCTCCTATTTGGTTAGGCTCTGTAGCTTTTTGATGGGCCACTTTATCAACCACAGCAGTTTCATCTTTTATGGATAGTGTTCTTGTTTGCCCATTTAGCTCAAAAGAAACCTTGCACATGCCATCTTCATCGGGATTGGACCTGTACAGGAACTTAATCATAAGAACTTTGCCCTTGCCAATAGGCACCATAATATCTTCTCCTGGCTTTAAGCCATAGAAAAAAGGAATAGATGGGATAAAACTGATATTACCATAAGTGGTTCTACTTTCGTAAAAATCTTTAAACACTTTAGGGTAGAGCTTATAAGAGATAAAGTCTAACTCTGTAACGTCTTTGTCAAACTCCTTCTTAAAGGCAATTAATTCCTTTTTAAAATCAATTGGTTTTAAATGGGCATTTGGCCTATCGGTGAAAGGCTTAACATCCTTTAAAATTATTTTTTGAAGTTTCTTAGGGAAGCCACCATGAGGTTGACCGAGCTCTCCTTTGAAAAAGCTCACCACAGAATCAGGAAAAGAAAGGCTCTCTCCTCTTTCCATTATATCTTCTTCGGTTAGTCCATTGGCCGTCATAAATAAAGCCATATCGCCTACCACTTTAGAGGAAGGAGTAACTTTTACAATGTTGCCAAACATTTTATTTACAATAGCATAATTCTTTTTAATGGTTTCAAATTGGGTTTCCAAACCTAAAGCAATGGCTTGCGGGCGAAGATTAGAGTATTGCCCACCAGGTATTTCGTGTTCATACACCTCGGCCGTTCCTGCCTTTAAACCAGACTCAAACGGGTAATAAATCTCACGTACATCTTCCCAATAATTAGAGTACTCGTTCAAGCTTTTAAGATTATACTTTGGGGCATTAGGCTGGTGTTCTAAGGCTGCAACTAACGAGTTAAAATTAGGTTGAGAAGTTAAGCCAGACATAGAAGCTAAGGCTACATCAACCACATCAACACCTGCCTCAATGGCCTTTATATAGGAGGTCCCTTGCATGCTTGAGGTATCGTGGGTATGTAAATGCAATGGAATATCTACTGCCTTTTTAAGCTCAGTAATGAGTTTAGTGGCTGCATATGGTTTTAACAACCCTGCCATATCTTTAATGGCAATAATATGAGCACCTTCATCTTCTAGAGTTCGAGCTAAATCGAGGTAGTATTGTAAATTATATTTGGTATTACTGGGGTCTAATATATCTCCTGTATAGTCAATCGCCACTTCTGCGATACCTCCTGTGCGCTCACGAACAGCTTTAATGCTCGTTTTCATTGCATCTACCCAATTGAGAGAATCGAAAATTCGAAATATGTCGTTTCCATTCTCCCACGCTTTTTCAATAAATTTTTCTACTAAATTATCTGGATAGGCTTTATAGCCTACTGCGTTGGAACCACGGATAAGCATTTGAAACAACACGTTTGGAACTGCCTCTCTGAGTAGTTGTAATCTTCGCCACGGGCTCTCGTGCAAAAACCTCATAGAAACATCAAATGTGGCTCCACCCCATACTTCCATCGAAAATACTTGGGGGTGTTCTTTTGCAAAGCTTTCGGCTACATTAAGCATATCAATAGTACGCATTCGAGTGGCCAACAGAGATTGATGTGCATCTCTAAAAGTGGTGTCAGTAAATTGAACCACAGGATTAGCTTTCAACCATTTAGAAAACCCTTCAGGCCCTAGCTCAGTAAGTAGATCTTTGGTACCCTTAGGATGTTTCGAAATATGGTCGACACAAGGAACCTTTGGCACTCTAAAGGTCTTAGTTTGGTCGATTCTTTTCACATCAGGATTGCCATTTACAATTACACTGGCCAAATATTTAAGCATTTTTGTGCCAGAATCCTGCCAACCAGTGATGTTAAAAAGCTCAGGATGATCTCCAATAAAGTTTACAGTGGCATGGCCATTATAAAAAGTAGGATTGGTGATTACATTTTCGAGAAATCCAACATTCGTTCTCACGCCTCTAATTCTAAATTCCCGCAATGCCCTATCTAATCGGAAGGCAGCCCCCTTGAGTGTTCTGCCTGATGCTGATAGTTTTACTAGAAGAGAATCAAAGAAAGGAGATATTTTAGCCCCTGTGTAACAGTTGCCTGCGTCTAACCGAATGCCAAAACCACCTGCACTACGGTAGGCAATGATAGTACCATAGTCTGGTTTAAAATCATTGCCAGGGTCCTCACTGGTAATTCTACATTGTATAGCAAATCCATTGGTTTTAATATCGTTTTGGCTCTTGATATAAATTTGAGGGTCGTCTAATCGGTAACCTCTGGCTATCTCAATTTGTGTTCTAACAATATCAATGCCTGTAACCTCCTCTGTAATGGTATGTTCTACCTGAATCCTCGGATTTACCTCTATAAAATAAATACTATTAGTATTGTCTACTAAAAACTCAACCGTACCTACATTATTATAATTTACTTCCTTGGCAAGCCTTAGGGCATATTCATATAGCTTATCTTTTACGTCTTGTGGCAAGGTTGGGCTCGGAGCAATTTCTACTACTTTTTGAAACCTTCTTTGCACGGAGCAATCACGTTCGTATAAATGAACAATATTGCCATAATTATCCCCCATTATTTGCACTTCAATATGCTTAGGGTTATCAATGTATTTTTCTAGAAAAACAGTATCATCACCAAAGGCATTTTTTGCTTCGTTGCGTGCTTCCTCAAAAAGCCTAGCCAAACTTTCTTGGTTTTTAATAATACGCATGCCTCTACCACCACCGCCTGCAGCTGCTTTAAGCATTATTGGATAGCCAATTTTATCCGCTTCTTTGAGAGCAATGTCTGCAGATGTTAACTCTACCTTGCTATCTTCAATGATTGGGACTTTGGCTTTAATGGCAATTTTTTTAGCCGCCACTTTATCACCTAGCTGCTCCATTACTTCTGGCTCAGGCCCTATAAAAAAGATGCCTTCATCTTTACACCTACGAGCCAGTTGTACGTTTTCTGATAGAAAACCATACCCAGGATGTATCCCATTTACGCCCTTAGATTTTGCCAATGAAATCAACCCCTCAATATCCAAATAAGGTTTTAATGGATCGTTATCTTCTCCAATTTGGTAGGATTCATCTGCTTTATACCTATGTAATGAAAAACGATCTTCATAGGTAAACACAGCTACCGTACGTATATTCATTTCTGAAGCAGCACGCAGCACCCTGATAGCTATTTCACCCCTATTGGCGACTAATAATTTAGTAATTTCGTTTTTTATGGGCATATTTTAGGCAGTTTCTATATATGGGTTGTAAAAATAAGAATTAATGCCTCATTTTTATCCCATATTTATAAAAAATGAAATAATATATTTTCAGTTGACTCTAAACTTAATCAAAATCCTGAATTTTATGATAACTATCGGAATTTATGAACTAAGTCTCCAATTATCAATTCAGCATGCACCCTTGAGTTTTCGATAAACCATTTATTGGTTATTAAGCCTCCACATACCACACCAGCTATATACACATTTGCAGCACTAGACTCGTTCGTAGTTTCATTATAAATGGGTGTATTAAATTCATCATTTTGAAACTCTACTCCCAAAGATTTTAAAAAACCAAAATCAGGTTTATAGCCTGTCATGGCTAGTACAAAATCATTCTCTAATGTAACTGAACCATCAAGTGTATTTATTTCAACTGTTCTTTCTGCAATTTTAGTAAGTTCAGAGTTAAAATAGGCTTTAATTTCACCTGCGGCAATTCGATTTTCTATATCTGGGCGCACCCAGTATTTTACACTTTCTCTAATTTTGTCTTCGCGAATCACCATAGTCACCTCGGCTCCTTTTCTAAAAGTTTCGAGAGCAACATCAACGGCTGAATTGGCTGCCCCAATAACCACTACTTTTTGCCCAAAGTAAGGGTGAGGCTCATCATAATAATGTTTAACCTTTAACAGGTTCTCTCCTTCAACTCCTATAAGATAGGGATAATCGTAGAACCCTGTAGCCATAATAACAGCCTTTGAACGGAAATCATCTTTAGCACTTTTAATCAGAAAGATATCTGCTTCTTTTGTTATCTTCTCTATTTTCTCGTAAAGGTTAAGGTTCAATTTCCAGGTGGTGGCCACTCTCCTATAATATTCTAAGGCTTCAAACCTATTTGGTTTACTTTGGTGCGATATAAATGGAACGTCTCCAATTTCGAGCTTTTCAGAAGTTGAAAAAAAAGTCATCCCCTTTGGGTAATTATAAATTGAATTTACCAAACAGCCTTTATCAAAAATAGCATAGCTCAACCCTGCTTTCTGAGCTTCTATACCACACGCCATACCAATGGGGCCTGCTCCAATAATTACTACATCTAAGGTTTCCATATAAAAATGATTTGATAAACAGGTATTAATCTTTACTGTATTCGCATTCTAGCTTTTGCGGATGCTCAGCCAAGACACAAATATTATAAAATGGTAGTAGATTAGTGTTTATAACCACCTTTTTTTATTGAATGCTCAAATTTTTAAGTAATAACGCCAACGACCAGGAAAAAGAAAAGAATAAAGATTACCGGAATGTAGTCATCATCCAAGCCATTATTATTATTTCGGGCTTAGTACTATCCACATTTGTAAATTATAATGACCCTAGCTTTAGCGACAAACTAATTATAACTCTATTCTCTGGGTTTGGCGCTTTTTACTCGTTTCTTTTATGGGATTTACTTAAGGATTTTACATCAAACAAGATTTTAATTGGCGCATTCTTAGTTGTGCTCACCACCATTGTTTTCATTGGGTTATTGGGAGAATTTCCATTTTACCAATTTATTGAAATTGAAGACAGAAGGAGTTATTTATTTGCACTACACGCAGGGCTATTTCCCATTGAAATTACTGTAATTGGGTTTGCCATCCGCGATTTATTTTCGGGCAATACCTTTACGAAAAGTAAGCTCTGGGGAGCCGCAGCTGTCTATTTAATGATAGGCATCTCCTTTGCAAGCCTCTACGATCTCATCAATATTGCTTCTCCAGGTATTTTGGGAGTAGAGCTTTCTTTAGGCTTAGAGAGCTACTCAGAGTTTATTTATTACAGCTTTAATATTTTAGGTGGCTTAGACACTTCGTATCCAAACCCTGCTCCTATACTCCGTAATTTGGGAGTAATTGAAGCTGTTTGGGCAAACCTTTATGCCATTCTAATTATTGGTAAATTGTTGGGGCTACCAACTATTGCTAATAAAGCGTAAAATAAATCAGGACCCCCTGAGAGGGAGTCCTTGATTTAACCTAACCTTAACCTAATTTATATAAGTACTTATCGTACTTTGACTTATTAACGGGCAGTGGATTAAAAAGTTTTACTTTACTAAAACAAAATAATTCGTACTCAAAAAGGCTCTCTTATTTAAACATCCTAATCTTTTTACATTAGCATTGCACATAAAGTAAATATGAAAACGAATGGCTATTAAAAAAGTAATCCTTTCCATTGATGGTGGTGGCATACGAGGAATTATTCCTGGCCAAGTACTGCTACACACCGAACACTTATTGCAAGAAATTTCTGGCGATAAAAACAGAAGAATTGCTGACCACTTCGATTTGATTGCAGGAACCAGTACAGGTGGAATTTTATCGTGTGCCTATTTAATGCCTAACAAGGAGCAAAGGCCAAAATACAGTGCTTCCGATGTTGTAAACATTTACTTTGAAAGAGGCCAAGAAATATTTGCAAATACACTAGTTCATCGTATTAAAAGCTTAGGAGGTGTGTTAGATGAAAAATACCCTGCCGAAGGTCTTGAAAAAGCTCTAAATGATTATTTCGGAGACACAAAATTAAATGAATTGCTAAAACCCTCCTTAATTACAGCCTATGATATTAGAAGCAGGAAGGCTAAATTCTTTACTCAGCATGATGCCCATAAGCCGGCCTCTAATTTTTACGTGAGAGATATTACAAGAGCTACCGCTTCGGCTCCCGGGTACTTTCAGGTAGCAAATATTCGTTCGATGGATAAGAAATTTTACCCCTTAATTGATGGTGGTGTATTTGCAAACAACCCAGGTATGTGCGCTTATGCAGAAGTAAGAAAAGCATCGAAAAGAGATGAAAGCACAGTGGGTGCGGCTGAAATGGCTATGCTTTCTTTAGGTACTGGCTACACCTGTAATTCGTATAAATATAAAGATGCCGAGCATTGGGGCTTAGCCGAATGGATGGTGCCCCTGGTAGATATTATGATGTCGGGCGTATCAGAAACGGTTGATTATGAATTAATGCAGTTATTTGATACCACAGGGCACCCAGAGCAATACATACGCATAAACGGAGAGTTAAAAAACCAAGATGCAAGTATGGATAATGTAGCTCCCGAAAATTTTAAAGCCTTAGAGCGGTTTGGAAATACACTTTTTAAAAAAAATAGAAAGAAAATTAAAGACTTTTTGGAAATGACATGGAGAGATTAAATGGTTAACGTTTCATCATACCAATTTTTCAAAGAGGTTAGAGAACAACTGAAAGAGCACTTCTCAGAGGAGGCAGACTCTCTTGCGTTTATAATTGTAGAACACTTTTCTGGTTTCAACAAAACTGAAATCATAACGGATAAATCATTTATCTCAGATCCTAAATTTGAACTGCAAATTAAATCAATCATTGAACGGTTGATTAAGAATGAGCCCATCCAGTATACTCTTGGTAGAGCCTATTTTTATGATAGGCCGTTTAAAGTTAGCGTGCACACACTTATTCCGAGGCAAGAAACAGAAGAGCTAGTTCACCTTATCCTTACTTATGTTAAAGGCAAACAAAATCTATCCATATTAGATATAGGAACTGGCACAGGCTGCATTCCAATTACTTTAAAGTTAGAAGCACCTTTTCATAAGATAGAAGCTATTGACATTGGCCAAGATACCTTAGAAGTAGCCAGGGAAAATGCCAATAATTTGGGTGCCGAGGTGGCATTTAAACAACTCGACATTTTAGAAAAAGAGCCCTCAAAAAGCTATGACGTAATTATTAGTAATCCTCCTTATGTGCTTAATAGCGAAAAGTTAGCTATGAAAGACAACGTACTAGATTACGAGCCCCATCTTGCCCTTTTTGTTGAAAACAATAACCCTCTTCTGTTTTACAAAAGAATTACAGAGTTATCGACCCAATACTTAAACCCAAACGGCAGGCTATATTTCGAAATAAATGAGCAGTTTGGAAACCAAGTGGTTGGGTTATTGAAAGAGCATTCGTTTAATGAAGTGAAACTGTACCAAGATTTGAATGGCAAAGACCGGTTTGTGTCAGGAAGTATTTCATAAATCTTGCTGAAACATCTTTTCCATATACTTATACAATTTCGGGTGCTTGCGTTCAAATTTTTCTGGAGCGTCAAAAAAATACTCACTTGCTACCGCCAAAAACTCTGCTTCGTTGGTGAGCGCATAAGGATTAATATCAGATTCATTTTGCCTAATTCTCTTCATTTCTTTCCTCACCTCAGTTAACCAAGGCAGGGCAAACGAGTTATTAACAAGCATTTCAGGAACGCCATCTATAGCTCCATCCAAGCCGTCTATCAAATGTACAAACTCGTGAACTCCCACATTAAAAGAGTGTGCCTTCCCATCAAATGATTTAAGTAAATTTGGTTTCGAAAAAATCACAATCCCATTCATAAATTGATTGCCCACCATTCCTAATATATTGCCTTCAGCCCCTTCTCCGGTCTCAAAGTTTTTGTTAAAAGCATTTGGGTAAATGAGTATTTCATTCACGTTTGGGTAATTAAAATTGGCAAAAGCAAAAGTTGGAATTATGGCGCTTGCCGCCACTAATAATCTAATTGTGTCATCGATTTCTGTGTCAACACCTGTTACCCGTTTATCAGCCAAAAACCTTTGCACCCTTATTTCAAACATAGTTTGGCCAACAGGGTCTAAGTTCTTATAAAAATGAACTTTTTCATTTAGCAGCTTAGTCCATTCAGGTGGAAAAGGGGAAGGATGGTATTTTGATTTTCTACCTTTATAGAATAGTAGAAATAAGGCTCCTACAACTACTAAAAATAAAATGCTATACATAATTCAAGGCATGTTTTCTATTAAATGGCTAAGCTGTCATTAAAATTTTATATAAAACAGATAAAAAAACCGTTACTTTGGTAAAAGTAAAAATTATACCCATTGAAGAGAAGAGAGATTTTACAAAAGTTGGCTTTAGCAGTTCCTGCAGGAATGATGTTTCCTTCCTTAATTAACTCATGTGCCCCCAAAGACCCTCCCTTACAACCTGTTTACGAAGGTAAGGTGATTATAATTGGTGCTGGTGCAGCAGGTTTACATGCTGCCCAACTTATAAAAAATCAAAATGTTAGTGTCGAAATTCTAGAAGCATCTAGCCTTTATGGTGGCAGAGTTAAAATAAATGACCCTTTTTTCGATTTTCCGCAAGAACAGGGAGCAGATTATATATATGGAAATTCAAACATTTGGTATAATGGCATAAAAGATAAGGGAATAACTTTAGAAGAAATTCCAAAAAAAGGATCGTTTGTAATGGATGGGGTCCCTGCTTTTGAAGCAGACCTTATTGCCCAGCCTGATAACGATTTTATTAATGCTCAAAATTTTGTCTCTAATCTTATTAATTATAATGGCCCTGATTTAACCTTGCAAAATGCAGTTGTAAGTGCTCAAATAGCCCAAAGAGCCCACCATGTGGTTGAAGGGCAAGTGGCAACTCCTGCGGGAGCCACCTATAATAATATGAGTGTTAAAGGCATCTCTGATAATTTAAAAAACTGGGATGGAGGCGAAGGCAGGTATTTTAGTACCAACCAATCATTAGTTCAGGTATTAGGCAGTTTATATAACGATGTGTTATCGCTTATTAAGTTTAACACCCCTATTACAAATATCGATTATACCGACCCAACCAACATTATATTAACTGACGGTGATGGTAATACACATGAATGCACCCGAGTTATACTAACCGTACCATTGGCCGTTTTAAAATCAAATGCAATCAATTTCTCTCCAGCCCTTCCTTTAGTAAACACCTCAGCTTGGAATAGAATTGGGATGTCAGGCGGCATTAAAGTAACGCTAAGTTTTATCTCCAATTTTTGGGATAAATCTACAACGGCCATTTATACCGAAGGTTATGCGCGCCAATATTATGTGCCAGGCATTGTTAGAACAAACTCCAACAGGGTGTTATCTGCTTTAATTGTAGGCGATCAGGCAGATGCCTTAATAGGGAAATCAGATGAAGAAATAGTGCAGTTGCTACTGGCAGACTTAGACGCTATTTACCCCGCACAGGGAGGCAAGGCGAGTAAAGAATTTAATGAAGCTGATAGCTATATTTTCGATTGGAGCAAGCAAGAATACATAAAAGGTGCTCAGTCATACCTACTGGTAAGTGGCACAGGTGCTGCAGCTCAAATGTCAACCCCTATTCAGGATCGAATTTTTTGGGCAGGAGAAGCAACCGCCCTAAATGGTAATAATGCAACCGTACAAGGAGCAATGGAGTCAGCTGACCGAGCAGCCTTAGAATTATTTGATGTAATTCTAGAAAGTTAAGCCAATGGATTTAAATTTATTTTTTACCCCTGTAGATGAGCAAATAACAGATAAGATATCTTCAATTAGCTCCTTTTGTAAAGGGATTAATGTAAACACTGGCAAATTACCAGAACTAGAAGGCCATGCTATAGCACTTTTAGGAATTAACTCTTACCAAAACAGTAATTCAAAAACTGGCATAGCCAAAGGTGCAGATGTCATAAGAGAAAAGCTTTATAACTTAAAAAGAGGAGAAGGCGCTCACAATATTATTGACCTTGGCAACTTAAACCCCGGAATTGATTTAGAAGAGACCTATGGTAGAATAAAAGAAGTTTGTGAGTATTTAATTAGAAACTCAATTATTCCGGTAATAATTGGCGGAGCTCACAACATGGATTATGGGCAATTTATGGCCTATGAAGGGTTAGAAAAGCTAATTACCGTACTTAATGTAGATGCTTTTTTGGATATGGAAGAGTCGGTTCACCCTGAAAATACTCATATTCATAAGATGCTCGTTCATGAACCAAACTTCCTATTTCATTACAGCCACTTGGCATACCAGTCGTACTTAATTGAAAAAACATCTATTAGCGTTTTAGAAAGGTTATATTTCGAAACCTATCGTATTGGTCATTTAAGGGAATTGTTAAAAGATGTTGAGCCTATAATAAGAGAGGCGGACATGCTTAGCTTCGATATTTCAGCCATTAGATCAGCAGATGCTCCGGCTAGTAATAATGCACAACCATTTGGCCTAACAGGTGAGGAAGCTTGCCAAATTTGCTGGTATGCAGGGCAAAATGAAAAGCTGAGTTCAGCTGGATTTTATGAATATGACCCCACATTAGATGATGACTCTGGTAAAACAGCCTCGGTAATTGCCATTATGATCTGGTATTTTTTAGAAGGTGTAGGACATCGCAAAGGTGAATTGGCTAATAATACTGACAATTACATAAAATATGTAGTTGAAATGCAGAGTGATAGCCCTACCTCTATTGTGTTTTATAAAAGTAATGTGAGTGAAAGGTGGTGGATGGAAATTCCGTTGGAGAATAAATCGCTTGCCACGTTTGGCAGAAACAGCTTGGCACCTTGTAGCTATACCGACTATGAAACAGCCACCAAGGGTGAAGTGCCCAATAGATTTATAAATATGTTGGCTCGGCTAAACTAAAGCTTCTTAATTTTGACGTAGAATCAAAAACCTGTTTCCATCCCTATCGTTATACAAATTCAAAACATTTATTATGAAATATGTAGTGTCTATTTTTTTTCTTTCTAGCTTATTTATTAGCTGCACACAAGAGCCAACAAGTGAAGAAATTTTAGAAAAGGTTATTCAGGCTCATGGTGGAGATCAAGTTTACAATGCAAATGTATCCTTCGATTTTAGAGATAAACATTATAAAGCGCAGTATAATCATGGCCAGTATAAGCTTGCCCGTTATTTTTCCGATTCTTTAGATAATAAGTACATTGATGTACTTACCAATGAAGAATTTGAGCGTAAAATAAATGATTCTATTGTACAAGTTACCGATGAGTGGGTAGGAAAATATTCCAACTCAATCAATTCAGTATTTTACTTTTTCAGACTACCCTTTAACCTAAAAGATGATGCGGTAATCTTAACTTATTTGGGGAAAGGGGAAATAGAAGAAACCAGCTATTATAAACTTAAAGTTACATTTGGAGAAGAAGGAGGTGGAGAAGATTTTGATGACATTTTTGTATACTGGTTTAATTCAGAAACTTATAAACTCGATTACTTAGCGTATGAGTATGCCACAGAAGGTGGAGGAAAAAGATTTAGAAAAGCATTTAACCAACGGATGGAAAATGGTTGGCTTATGAGTGATTTTATCAATTACAAACCCAATGATTTAAAGGTGGATATTGCTGATTATGACACTTACTTTGAAGAAGGCGGATTTGTAAAACTATCTGAAATAGTAAATAAAAACATAGAAGTAAGTTTTAATTAAAGTCTATTAGTTTTCTTCTAGCTCTTTAATAAGTAATTCAAAATCTAAGTTTTTCCAACTGGCAGTAATATCAGGGCTGCTCATTACTTTATCCATAATCTTTCGTTGGAGCTTTCCTTTTGCCATAGCTTTGGAGTAGCTGATGGAGCTATTAAACGTAACCATAGAGTACTGGGGTATCCACCTTTTAGGGTATAACTTATTAATATGAGCTTCAATCTTTTTGCGGAGCAAGAAATTTTCATCGGCTACTTTGTCTCGCATTTCAACAAAATTTTCCAACGCCAAATCGGCAATGGCATTGGCATTTTGAGGTCTGGTACTATTAAATTCTTTAAATATAGTTGCCCAGTCATCTCCAAATTTTTCGATGGTTTGATTCAACTCAAAGCAATCTTCAAACCCACAATTCATCCCTTGCCCGTAGAAAGGCACAACTGCATGGGCTGCATCGCCCAGTAACAATATATTATTTTTAATCCAGGGGTAACTTTTTACGGTAACAAGTGAGGAAGCAGGATTCGCTCGAAAATCATCTAGTAGTGTAGGCATATGCTTGAGAGCATCTGGAAACACCTCTTGAAAGAAACTTAAAATTTCTTCATCCGTATTCAAACTTTCAAAGGCATAGCCTTCTCCTTCAAAAGGCAAAAACAAGGTTACCGTAAAACTCCCATCCATATTGGGCAAGGCAATTAACATATATTCCCCCCTAGGCCAAATATGCAAACCATTTTTATCTATGGCAAAATCGCCTGTTTCTGTAGCAGGAATTACCAACTCTTTATACCCGTGTGGAATATAGCTTTGAGAATACGTAAACCGATCCAATTTTTGCATTGCTGCCCGCACAGCGGAAAAAGCACCATCGGTTCCAAATATTAAATCAAACTTGATTATTTGATTAGTTTTTCCATCATATAGCGACAGTGACGTTTGCTCAAAGTCAACATCTAAGCATTTATATTGAAACTTAAACTGAACTCCAAGGGTCTCTGCTTTATCCATAAGCAACCCGTTAAGCCCGCCTCGCGAAATAGAATTAATAGCCTGCCCTTCCTTGCCGTACGGCTGAAAAGTAATTTGGCCTGATTTATCATGCATAATTCTTCCTTTCATAGGAATGATCATTTTTAGCAAGTCTTCTTCTAATCCTACTTCTTTCAAGGGTTTCCAGCCTCTATCGCTTAGTGCTAAGTTGATAGATTTGCCTGCTGAAATATCAACTTTTCTTAAATCCTGTCTTCTTTCAAAAACAGTAACTTCATGCCCTTGCTTTCGAAGATAAATAGCCAATAGCGACCCAATTAAACCTGCTCCAACAATGCTTATTTTTTTTGTTTGCATTACTTTATTGCTTTTCTTAATAACTGAACAAAGTTAAACACATCTTCAAACCTATTGTACAAAGGAGTTGGTGCCACTCGAATTACTCCTGCCTGCCCTTCACTCAAATTTGGTTCTCGCCAATCGGCCACTACACCTTGTTCTGCCAAGGCATCGAACACCTCCCGTCCTTTATTTTCCAAAGAAATAGAGAGTTGGGCTCCTCTTTGGTTAGGATCAACAGGGGTTAACAGAAGAATTTCTTCCTTAGTAAAAGACTCGTTTAGTAAAAACTCCAGAAAGCCAGTTAGAACTATGCTTTTGTTTCTCATATTAGAAAAACCTGCTTTATCAACTACTGCCAATGAAGCTAACAATGCAGCAGTTGATAATACATTGGCATTGCTCAACTGCCACCCGTCTGCTCCGAGCATAGGTTTAAATCCTTTTTTCATCAAGAAGCGCTCCTCTTCATTATGGCCCCACCAACCTGCAAACCGTGGCAAGTCAGGGTTATTGGCATGCTTGCTGTGCACAAAAGCTCCTGCCACACTTCCTGGGCCAGAATTTAAATATTTATAATGACACCAAACTGCAAAATCCACTTGGTGCTCATGCAATTGCAGAGCAACATTCCCTGCTGCATGTGCCAAATCAAAGCCCACAATGGCTCCAGCCTTATGGCCTGCTGTGGTGATAGTTTCTACCTCAAATAATTGGCCTGTAAAGTATTGAACCCCACTAAACATGACCAAAGCTAGTTCTGAAGCATTGGCTTTAATCGACTCTAAAATATCTTCGGTTCTAATAGTGGTTTCTCCTTCTCTCGGATCCAACTCGATAATAGCCTCCTCAGGATTTAATCCGTGGAACTTAACTTGGCTTTCCAACGCATATTGATCCGAAGGGAAGGCTCCTGCCTCAGTTATAATTTTAAATCGTTTGGCAGTAGGTCTGTAAAACGATACCATGAGTAAATGTAGATTCGTGGTAAGGCTATTCATGGGCACCACTTCTTCTGGTTTTGCGCCTACAATTTTCGCCAAACTTTCTTTAGCAAATTTATGATAATGAAACCATGGTCTTTCTCCTTCAAAATGGCCTTCAACTCCCCTTTCTTTCCATAACTCTAGCTCTTCGTTAACCAGCTTGGCAGTTCCTTTAGGTTGTAAGCCCAAAGAATTACCAGTAAAATAGAGCACTTCCTTCCCATTATTTTTGGGCATATAAAAATCATCTCTAAATGATTTCAGAGGGTCTTTTTCATCTAAGGACTGAGCGTATTCTAGTGAGTTAATATGTTGCATACTTTAGTTACTTCTATTAATTAAATCAGAAATTGCTTTTCGTTCAAACACTATTAAACTACACAAAATGATAAATTCCAACAGAAAATAAATCAAACCGAAAGAAGTTAGTTTTTGATAAAAGTATATGACAAAGCTAATGGTAAGAAAACAATACACTAGGTTAGCAATAGCAATAACTTTGAGGAAAGGAAGCCAATTAGCATCTAAAAAGAAAAAGCAACAAAAAGAATAAACGGTATAAACACAAGCTATAAAGGATAATATATAAAGTGACGATGGGGGCATGCCAAAAAAACCTTCAAATTTTGCCAAGATTCCTGCTAAAAAAAAGGCGGCTAAAAAAGCTCCAATACTGTCAATCAGAAATATTTTTTTCTGGTTCGAAGTAATTCTACCAAAAAGCATCTGGTGTTTCGCTTTCATTTTATTAAAAAAGTTCCAGCTGATCTTTATTCAAAGCACCCTCGTGCTCCAATAGCCATTTCTTTTTATCGAGTCCGCCAGCATACCCCACCAAATCACCATTAGTGCCAATTACACGATGACAAGGCACAATAATCGCAATTGGGTTTTTACCATTGGCCGAAGCCGCAGCTCGAATCACTTTTTCATCCCCAAGTTTTTTAGCCATTTTTAAATAAGTGGAAGTTGTACCGAATGGAATATTTTGAAGTTCATCCCAAACTCGCATCTGAAAATCGGTGCCGTTCAATGAAAGAGGCACGGTAAAAAACATTCTTTTATCTACAAAATACTCATGCAACTCTTGAGCGCATTGATTTAATATGGTATTAATAGTTTCGGTTGGCACATTTTCTAACCAGCTAAATTGAACAGCCGTTATCCCTTTTGCATCTGCTTCGAGCAAGATATTACCTAATGGCGATTCTGTCATTAACTGCTCCATTAGGCAAACTGTTCTGCTTTTAAATCGAGCCAATTAAGGGCATTAGTGCCCAGTAATTTCTGTTCAACCGATTGATTAAAACCACTCGTTTTAATTAGTTCACCTGGTCTATGTTCGCCTAAAGGAAAAGGATAATCAGAACCTAAGGTAATTTTATCTTCGCCCATTAAGTCCACCAAATAATTAAGCATTGCTTTATCGTGTACCAGTGAATCCAAATAAAACTTGCCCAAATACTCTCGTGGGTTCACGTTATTATCAACTGCACAAAGATCGGGGCGGACATTGAACCCGTGCTCGATACGTCCAATAGTGGCAGGAAAAGAGCCGCCACCATGGGCAAATGCAACTCGTAAATTTGGCAAGCGCTCTAAAACACCTCCAAAAATCATAGAAGAAATAGCTAATGAAGTTTCCGCGGGCATACCCACCAACCAAGGAAGCCAGTATTTGGGCATATTATCCTTGCCCATCATATCCCATGGGTGTATAAAAACAGCCGCTCCTAATTCTTGTGCTGCTTCTAACACTTCAAACACCTGAGGAGCATCTAAGTTCCAGTCATTAATATGTGTGCCTATTTGAATGCCTGCCATTCCGAGTTCAGTTATACAACGTTCAAGCTCCTGAATGGCTAATTTTGGAGATTGCATAGGCAAAGTAGCCAAACCAATGAACCGCTTGGGATATTTTTTAACGATGCCCGCAATATGGTCGTTTAACAACATAGAAAGATCTAAGGTATGCGCTGGCTTTGCCCAATAACTAAACATTACGGGCACTGTAGAAAGTACTTGCACAGATACTTGGTCTCTATCGCAATCTTTCATACGAGCCTCTGCACTCCAAGTATTATCTTCAACTTCTCTAAAAAAACGATCGTCCATCATCATTCTAGCAGCACACGGCTTATGATGCTCTAAACTTATAAAACCACCATAGCCATACTTTTCTCTAAGGTTAGGCCAGGTTTCGGGTAAAATATGTGTATGAATATCTACACTTAAGGGGTGAGGGCTACACATTAAGGCTTGGTCATTTTGGTGCCACAATTTTTACATGTTACATGTTCTGATTTATAAAAACGGTTCATAATTGGAGGCAATTGTTTTACGATATCTTCCAAAGTGAGGTACTCTTCATACAGTTTATCATTGCAGTTTTCGCAAAACCACATAAAGCCATCTTTCTCTCCATTATTTCGATTGAGCTCCATTACCAATCCAATTGTATTGGCTGGTCGTTGAGGTGAATGCGGGACCTTAGCGGGCAATAAGAATATTTCTCCTTCTTTAATTTCAATGTCTCTGATCTTGCCCTCTTCTACAATTCGAAGCACAATATCGCCTTCTAATTGATAGAAAAACTCTTCCGTTTCATTATAATGAAAGTCTTTGCGGCTGTTGGGGCCGCCCACCACCATTACAATAAAATCATCGTTGCCCACATATACTTGCCTGTTGCCCACAGGTGGTTTTAGTAGATGTCGATTTTCATCGATCCACTTTTTAAAACTAAAAGGATTTTGCATTGCCATGTACTAAATTATTTGACTCCCTAAGATAAACTTTTCATAGATATAATGATTTTAGAATCATACTAAATTCGATTTTCCCATATAGTTGGGTCCCTACTAGAATGAATTACACCTAGAACAATGATTTTCCTCTTATTAATAAAATAAATGATTTGATATGGAAATTTCGTTAACATGACCTTACGAATCTTTCCATATTGTAACTGATATTGATACGAATTCTTTTCCAGAAACGAAATGGAATTACTTATGCTTTCAAGAAATTTACTTCCCAATCCGCTTACTTTGGTATCATACCAATTGAAACCTTCGCTAACGTCAAGTTTGGCCTCTTTTATAAATTCAATATCAAAATCCATTTGTCAATGGAAATTAGGGCAGAAAACTTGATTTGATTTCTTTCCAAGAATATGTTTGCGTTTCGCCTGTAGCGTATAGTTCTAACCTTCTGTCTATTTCTGCCTTTTGAGCTCTGGTTAAGGAAATATCTGTTTCAGATACCACGCTATCCCAAATTGCCTCAACCATTGAAATCCGTTCCTTTACACTTAAATGTAGTATGTCATTAATAGATAATTCCATTTCTTAAAATTAACTATATTTAAATAAAAAGTTGATCAATTGAGTTTTATATTTACCACAAATCAACATAATGAATTTAGACTTAACAGGTAAAAACGCCTTGGTATGTGGCAGCACGCAAGGAATAGGATTAGCCTCAGCTCAGGAATTAGCTCTTTTAGGTGCTAATGTTACCTTATTGGCAAGAAATAAAGTAAGGCTTAGCAATGCGGTTTTAACTCTAGATAATTCTCAAAGCCAAAAACATTCCATTTTGGTGGCCGATTTTTCTAGCAATGACGAAGTGCAACAAATCGTTTCTACCAATAATAAATTTCATATTTTAATAAACAATACAGGAGGCCCTGCTGGTGGTAAAGCCGTAGATGCGAGCATTACTGAATTCACTTCAGCATTCTCTAGTCACTTAATAAACAATCAGTTATTGGCACAAGCCATAACTCCTTTTATGATATCGGAAGGCTATGGCAGAATTATCAATATTATTTCTACCTCTGTTAAAATGCCCTTGAACGGACTGGGGGTTTCCAACACCATTCGGGGAGCAGTGGCAAGTTGGGCTAAAACGCTGGCCAATGAATTAGGCAGTTTTGGTATTACCGTAAATAATGTACTACCGGGTGCTACAAATACAGTAAGGCTTAGCTCCATTATAGAGAATAAAGCAAATAAGCTTGGAAAAACAATAGAAGAAGTTGGCAATGCTATGAAAGCAGAAGTACCTGCCAATCGATTTGCAGATGCCAATGAAGTGGGTGCCGCTGTTGCCTTTTTGGCATCACCTGCAGCGGGGTATATTAATGGAATTAATGTGCCGGTTGATGGGGGCAGAACGGGATGCTTGTAGCTAATGATCAGTGTCCGATTAATAATGTGTAATTCTACATTGAAATATATAGATGAGCTTTCCTATAGAGCCTATGTTTCTTTTCTTATGCTAAGAAATAGCCTGCCCCGTTTTTTCGGGGAAGCATCTTCTACTAAATGAAAGTGATGTAACATAAGATTCTTCGTCCCTCAGAATGAAAAAAGAGCACAAAGTAAAACCAAGAATAATGGAAAGATAATGGAAAGAATACTAAATTATATCGATGGTGAGTTAATAGAACCTACTACTGGCACCTATTTAGATAATATAAACCCAGCCATAGGAGAAGTGTATTCTTACATTCCAGATTCGAACAAGGATGATGTAGAACTAGCAGTGAAAGCAGCTGAAAAGGCCAAAGAGGCTTGGGGCGCACTACCCATAGAAGACCGTTCAGAAGCATTACTAAAAGTAGCCGACCTTATTGATGAAAATTTAGAGGCTTTGGCAAAAGCCGAAAGCATTGACAATGGCAAACCCATAAACTTGGCCAGAACAGTAGATATTCCTAGAGCCTCTGCCAATTTTAGGTTTTATGCCAAAGCCATTATTAACCAAAGTACTAAGGCACATATTACGCCCGACAAAGGCATTAACTACACAGTGCGAGACCCCTTAGGCATTGCAGGTTGCATTTCTCCTTGGAACTTGCCACTTTATTTATTCACTTGGAAGATTGCCCCCGCCCTAGCAAGCGGGAATTGCGTGGTGGCAAAACCTTCTGAGATTACACCTATGACTGCCTACTTATTAAGTAAAATTTGTATAGAGGCAGGCCTGCCTGCTGGTGTGTTAAACATTGTACACGGCTTGGGACCACAAGTAGGCGAGGCCATTGTCGCTCACCCAAGCATTCCAGCAATTTCGTTTACTGGCGGCACCGCCACAGGGCAAAAAATTGGTAGCATAGCGGCACCAATGTTTAAAAAACTATCCTTAGAACTTGGTGGCAAAAACCCCAATATTATTTTTGATGATTGTGACTTTGAAGATGCCTTAGCCACCACTTTACGCTCCTCATTTGCCAACCAAGGTCAAATTTGTTTATGTGGCTCTCGCATTTATTTACAACGGGGTATTTATGATAAATTTTTAGAAGCATTTGTTGCCAAAGTAAACAACATGCAAGTGGGAGACCCTTTAGACGAAACCACTAGAACCGGAGCCGTGGTTAGTGAGCAGCATCAAGAGAAAATACTACATTATATTAGTTTGGCCCGCCTAGAAGGAGGCAAGGTATTAGCAGGAGGTAATGCATTTAACCCAGAAGGCAGGTGTAAAAATGGGTATTTCGTGCAACCAACTGTTATTACGGGGCTAGATGAAAATTGCCGCACCAACCAGGAAGAAATCTTTGGTCCGGTAGTAACCATACAAGCTTTTGACACCGAAGAAGAGGCCATTGCCTTGGCCAACAGCACTAAATACGGGCTTTCTGCCACCTTATGGACTCAAAACCTCACTCGTGCACACAAAGTGGCTGCTGCAATTAAGGCAGGTATTGTGTGGGTTAACTGCTGGTTAGTACGCGATTTACGAACCCCATTTGGAGGTGTAAAACAAAGTGGAGTTGGCCGAGAAGGTGGAGACGAAGCCCTTCACTTTTTTACTGAAGAGAAGAATATTTGCATTAAGACGTAACCCGATAGTATAAGACAAATTTTCTACCAAACACCAAACTGCAAAAAACAAACTATTGGGCTAATTCATAAAATAGTAAGATTCTTTTTGTTATCATTAAACCCGAAATATGCAATAGAAATTCTATTACTAATACAAACTGCTGCAAATCAGTCGTTTTACTAAGTTTATCCTCTTAACCATAGCGGTGCTATGCTTTTCGAATATAAACTTCTGATTTATTGCATTTTGTCTTCTCATTACGAATTCTATTGCATAATCCGGGTTAAACAAATAAGTATTAAGTAGGACCTGTTGAAAAAGACCTAAGCATGCACGTATTTCCAAGGCTTCCAATCGCCCATATACGATTGTTTATTTATAATCACTGCTTTTTCAACTCCTCTACTATTTACTATTGGACTAAATCCATACTCGTAACACAAATAGTAAATGTTGTTTTTTGAAGCCCTGTACATCGAAGAAAAAATATTAAAATCGTAGCCCATGGCAATCATTACTTCTTTTCTAACGGTTGATTTGCCAACAGGAGAAAGGGTTTTTAAAATACGTCTATTTTTGCGCAACTTACTGTTAATGGCAATTATTTCTTTTTCTTCGGTTCTTTTAACGTTATTATTAAAAGCATTGCGGCAGTAGGCATCACAAAACTGTTTATCAATTCTACCCAAAAGTGGCGAACCACATTTTTTACAGCTATCATTTGTCATATTATCCATTTTTATAAACGCTTATATTCGACATTAAGTACTTATAAATATAGTGATTGTTTTATTTAATGTTTATTGCGAGCAATTAATAGAGGTGCCCTAAACTTAAACACCATTATGGAAACCCGCCTAAAAAGGATTACCCTAAAGCATATTATTGTAAGCAAAAAGAAAATGATTGGTTTGCAATTTTATCCTGACAAGGTATTGCAGGCACTTGTAAAGCAGTTGCCTCGTGTAAAATGGAGTAATGAGTTAGACATGGCCTGCATATATAATTCAGCGCAAAACCTGAATATCATTTATAGAACGTTCAGAGGTGTAGCCTTTGTAGATGGCAAATATTTTTATCGCAACAAACCACTACCCGATCCTGTTGTTCCTGCAAGGCAGGTTACGTTAAGCTCTTTTTTAGATAGAAGATTACCAACAGGTTACAGGGCTTGCCCGCAAGAGTATATTGAAAAACTAGTGTTAAAAAAATACAGTATTAGCACTGCTAAAACATATATATCAGTTTTTGAAGCTTTTATTAATTACTATAAAGATATAGAATTGATGCAATTAGGAGAAGAGCATATTCGTAAATATATGCTTCTGCAAATAAAAATTGGAAAGTCTGAATCTAGCATAAACCAACTAATAAATAGTATTAAGTTCTACTATGAAGTAGTGCTAAGTATGCCTAACCGGTTTTATTTTATTGAGCGGCCACGCAAAGTTGAGCGATTGCCCGAAGTGCTATCAAAGCAAGAAGTGCTCAGGATATTGAAATGCACAAATAACATTAAGCATAAATGCATACTAAGTGTAATATACTCTGCGGGGTTGAGGGTAAGTGAGTTGATAAACCTAAGATTAAAAGATATTGACAGTAACAGAATGGCAATAAGAATAGAGAATGCCAAAGGGGGGAAGGATCGTTACACCTTGCTAAGCAAAACAGTTTTGCATGACCTTAGAACATACTTTAGGATATATAAACCAAAGCTTTATTTATTTGAAGGGCTACATGAAAGGCCTTATTCGTCAAGTTCTACATTAAAAATTTTAAAAACAGCCAGTAAAAAAGCAGGCATACTAAAATCGGTTAAAACCCATATGCTTCGGCACTCATTTGCCACCCATTTATTAGAACAAGGCACAGATTTAAGAACAATACAAACATTATTAGGACATAATACAATACGTACTACCGAAATATATACTCATGTGGCTAACAACGTTATGAAAACAATAAAAAACCCACTAGATTAGTAAAAAAAATAATAGTGTGTATTTGCCATATTGTTTAGCTTCACATAAATGCCATAGCGATTACACATTTGTTGTATTCCATTCTATACAGCCTTTTCTTTTTTCTTTAGTTTCATTGCGGCTATTCGGACATTCACGAATTAAGCGCACCACCCAATAGAAATTTCACCACTCCAAATTTCTTTGCTTTTCGGACTACTCGATGCTACTTAGATTGCGCAGGAACGTTTTGTAGGTATGCTTTGCCCGCCAAGGGCAAGCTCAAAAAGTCGTTCATTTAATCCAAAACCATAACGCAATTAGGACGATTCGCAAGCAGCCAATCTCTCTCCTA
>JAKISE010000026.1 GCA_021648745.1 Cyclobacteriaceae bacterium | reverse complement strand
CTTCCTTAATTTGTAAAGAATGGTAATGCTCGTGTGCTCCTTCTTTTTTCTTTTTTCTTTTAAAAAAATTGAATGCCATTTTAAATCCTTTATAAATTTAACCAGTATGAAAATTTAACAACTATAGCCCTGTTTTTAACAGTGAAGTTTTCTGGGAAATAATTGTCAGTATAAACCACAAACAAATCCGAAACTGGTGCAAAACGCCATTGAAGGCGTGCATTAATATTTACATTATCAGCTTGTTCGTTATACTGCACAAAAGTAGTAAGGAATAAACTATTTGTGAAGGTTAAATCAATTCGAGGTCCGATCAACCAAAATTTTGTGCTACTATGTGGCTCTGGTAATGCCACGTCATTATAGATGGCCTGAACAAAAATGCTCCCAAAAGGCCTAAACCTGTACCCAATATTAGCTTCTGTCGTTAGTTTTTTTCCATTAAAATAAGTTCCGTATTGCCCAGCTACAGAATAGCTAAATGCACGCCTACCATCTGACGAAAAATTTAATCTACCAGAACCCCAAGTATATCCCGTGCCGGCTGGCAAGGGCACTCCTCCTGTTCTAGTAGGGTCAAAGTCTCTAAACAAATGGGTGAATTGTTGATTAATTCCTAATGTTAAAGAGCTTGTATTAAGAAAGGCAAATTCAACACTGCCATCTAAGGATCGGTCTGCCAACGGACCATTTGGTATTAAGGTATAGTTGACGCGAATCCCGGGCTTAATGGTAACAATTGATTCGGCTTTAGGGTAAATAATATACTGGCTTCTAAACGTACCAAAACTAAATGTTCCTTTACGTGGAACAAAACCAACTTCTGCATTATATCCATCGCCAATAAAGGTGTACCCGTAAAAAAGGGTCCAATGCCTAGATTGGTACCCTACGAAAGTTCCTTGGGTTATGGCATTTTTTTTAGATACAGGGTCGAATGAGGCATGTAAATAGGCATTTGCAATCCAAGTATTAGTTTTATCGGCAAAATTAAAGTCTAAACCAGCTACACGGTTAAAGGCAGAAGTAGAGTTGGTTGAATCGGTTGGGTCGTATTGAGTAGCTTGCCTATTAATAAATATAGCACCAATGTTAGACCGAGACCAAAGTTGTCGCTGGAGAACCGCTGCCGTATAGTTTTGACCTGAAAGGTTAGATCCACCATTCACATTTTCCGTACCTGGCAACACACTTCCTTTACGAGCTGCTGTTTGCATATTCATTAGTCCTATGCGCCAATCCTTATTTATTTTGCCACTCAACCTTGCCCCAAAAATAATAGGCACAGCAACTCTACTTCCACTTGTATCGCTAGCAATACCTATTCTTCTACTAAAAAAAGGACGAGATGAAGGAAAACCTGACCTAGCATACAGGTCACTATTTTCTAGAAAAAACTGTCGCCTTTCTGGAAAAAATAGCTCAAACCTATCGAGATTTACGATTTGCTGGTCCACTTCTACCTGCGAAAAATCAGGATTAACCGTTAAATCTAAGTTTAACGAAGAGGTTACTGCAATTTTTGCATCTAAGCCAACCTTTCCAATAGGGTCTGCTTTTGTTCCTTCTTCATAGTCTTTAGTAACCTGACCCAATACATAAGGAATAACAGATATATTTGGTTTGGGAGGAGGAGGAGACTCATTCCAGATTAATTTACCTGCAAATCCTAAATTACTGGGTCTAAATTGTTGTGGAACTGCCGTCCATGCCGAAATTTCGTTATTCTTAACATCGTTTCTTAAAAACTGAATATTCCATTCGGTTAGATTATTTTTGTAACGGAGTGTTTTAAAAGGAATGGCAATTTCTACAATCCATTTGTCTTCAAAATTGGTAACCTCAGAATACCACTTATTATCCCAATCGGTGCTTACATCTCTGCCGTTAGCAATCAGCCCTTCGCGCTGAACATTATAGGGCGAAAGATTGAAGCTAAACCCATTAGTCTTATCATTAAACGGGTCAATGTAAATTCCAACACTTTCTGTATTTCTAAATCCCCAATCTCTCCGCAATGATTCTACAATATACTTACCAGGAGATGGGTCGTAACATATAATTCCGAAATACATGAAATTATCATCAAATGCTATTTTTACTTCGGTTTGAGAAGTAGCAAAATCGTTATCAACAGGGTAAGATTGGTAAAAGTCTTTGGCTACATCAGCTTTGCCCCAAGTTTCTTCATCTAATATCCCATCAACCTTAATAAGGTCAATAGTTCTGCTAATAGATACACGTGCTTTCTCTGGAAGATTTTGTCCAATAGCAAAAAATGGTATTGAAATTAGTACAATTAAAAATGCCTGTTTCATTGATACAAAATGTTTAGCAAAAATAACAATATCAGAAGTTATAATAGTTCCGCTTATCAAATTTCATATTTTTGCACCATAATTTAAATGTTGCTTTTATGAACCCTTTACAAGCTGTTTCACCTATTGATGGTCGCTATTCGAACCAAACTTCAACGCTCTCTCCTTATTTTTCTGAATTAGGATTAATAAAGTACAGAGTACAAGTGGAAGTAGAGTACTTTATTGCCCTATGTGAGATGCCTTTGCCCCAATTAGTAAACTTTGATAGCAGCAAGTTTGAGGCACTAAGAAAATTATATGCTGGTTTTTCAGAAGCAGATGCACAACGAATTAAAGACACTGAAAAGATTACTAACCACGATGTAAAAGCTGTTGAGTATTTTATTAAAGAAGAGTTTGATAAACTTGGGCTTGAAGAATTTAAGGAGTTTATCCATTTCGGGCTTACCTCTCAGGATATAAATAACACGGCAATCCCTCTTTCTTTAAAGGAGGGTATTTCTGATATTATTACCCCATTAATAAACAAAGTGGATGGGCTTATTTATAACATGGTAAAGCTTTGGAACGAAATTCCGATGTTAGCAAAAACACATGGGCAGCCCGCTTCCCCAACCTTGCTTGGTAAAGAAATGGCGGTTTTTCACGCTCGTATAAATGGTCAGTTAGAAGTATTAGAAGAAATACCCTATGGTGCCAAATTTGGTGGAGCTACAGGTAATATGAACGCCCACCATGTAGCTTACCCTAATGAAGATTGGGATCAGTTTGCAGATGAATTTGTGTTTGAAACTTTAGGCCTATCGCGTAGTTACCCAACTACGCAAATTGAGCATTACGACCATTTAGCAGAACTATTTGATTGCTTTAAACGGATTAATACCATTCTCATAGATTTTTCCAGAGATATATGGCAGTATATTTCGATGGGCTATTTTAAGCAAAAAATTAAGGCAGGTGAAATTGGTTCATCAGCTATGCCGCACAAAGTAAACCCTATCGATTTTGAAAATGCAGAAGGAAATTTAGGAATGGCCAATGCCATTTTAGAACATTTGTCTGCGAAACTACCAATCTCAAGGTTGCAACGCGATTTAACAGACTCTACTGTACTTCGGAATGTGGGTGTGCCCCTAGGGCACATGATTATAGCCTTAAACTCGTTGGTAAAAGGTATTAATAAACTGGAGCTCAACCAAACCGCTATTAACGCTGACCTTGAAGATAATTGGGCAGTAGTTGCAGAGGGCATTCAAAATATTTTACGAAGAGAAGGCTTTCCAAAACCTTATGAGGCTTTGAAAGACCTAACCAGAAAAAACGATAAAATTACCGAAAGCTCTATTTCTGATTTCATTGATGGGCTTAATATTTCTGACGAAATAAAAAAGGAGTTAAAACAAATAACTCCTTTTAATTATGTGGGGAAGTACTAACTCAAAAACTCCAATCCCGTTTCCAGGTATCTATTATGTCAAACGATACTTTATAGGTGGCCGTGGGGCTGGCAAAGTTGGAATCTGCCGCTACACCATAAATACCAATGCGCAACCTGCGCCTTTTGCCGAGCTTAAAAACTCGCTCTAACCCAAGGTAAATTTCTGCCATTTGAAAATTAGTCTCTTGTACACGCAAAGCTCCAGCTCCACCTACTGTTCTAATTCGCAGTTGCTTTACAAGAGGAATGAAATTCATAATGGCTCCATTAAAATGATGTACATAATGCAATTCAATATAAGGTTGAGTGGTGTTCATCGCAGTATCTAATAACTGAAAAGACTCTAACGAATTAGAAAACAATAAAAAATCCGATTGCCTAAACCTCTTTACATCTAATAACCTACCTGAGTTCGGGATAAGGAATAGCTGCCCGTCTTTATCAGTGGAAGTTCCACTCCCTTCATTTTTTACCAATATGTTTACAAAAGGGATAGGGATATTGTCTTGGTCGTAAGCAACCCCACTAAGTGTTTGAGCTCGCAAAGATTGGAGCTGTATAATTAAGATGGTTAAAGCCAATAATAGAATTCTCGCGAATCTATTACTCATTCAGAAATTTAAACTAATTCAAACTTCAAGCCTTCTAAAGTTCAATTTACTATAAATAAAATTTATACCCTATTAAGGTCAATCATTTTAATTCTTAGGGTCAATTAAGTCCCTGTAATAACACTTCAGTCATCCTTAAATAAATTTAGGATGACAACATTATAGAGACCCATTATTTAGTTTGGATGTCTCTCACCAAAAGCTGGCTATGATGAAAATCATACAGTGTTTTCTCTCGTAGTTGATAATAAGCAAGCCAAAAATCTCTAAGTGAGCTTACATAACTTTGTTTTGCGTTGTCTTTGGCTGCCAATGAAGCGTTTAAATCTGTAATTGATATTTTACCAATGAGGAATAACTGCTTAGATATATTATATGCTTTTTGAGCTATTTCATCCGATTTTATTCTTGACTTAAGCTGCTCACGCAACATATTAAAATTACGCACTTGAATAATTACGTCTTGCTCAAATGTTTCTTCATCTTGTTTTAGTTGGTATTCCACTAATTTCATATTAGCTTGAGCCGTTCTTATGCGAGCTTTTTGTCTTCCCCAATCCATAATAGGCACATTCATTTGTAGCCCCACTCGTGTTGCATTCGAAGGATTTTGATATACCTCACCAACAGTTGGAGCTTGGTTGTTTAGACCATACGATGCTTGTAAACTCATATTTACACCACTGGCTCGTTTGGCTCTTACTACTTCCTGTTTAGCTTCTAATTGCCTTCTTTTATAGTTTACCATATTGGCTTTGTTCTTTCGAGCTTCGGCCAAAGCAATGTTTTCGTCTACTTCAAACACAGGAATATCTTCTGGAAGCTCTAACTGAATTTGTTCATTATCAGTTAACCCAATAAAAGCCTTTAAATTTAAAGAAGCAGACTGCTGATCTACTGAAGCCTGCGAAACTGCTAAATTGGAGTTTACCAAATTAAGCTCCAATTGCAACAAATCATTTTCTGTAATCTTACCTAGGTTATAACGCCCTTGTGCAATTTGATAAATGGTATCATTACTATCTACATTTTTAGTAGCAATTTCTAACCTAATCTGAGCCAATAGTAAATCAAAAAACCGCCTAGTAGAGTTAATAGATATCTGCTCTAATTCTTCAAAATATTTTTTTTGCGACTCTTCATACACCAATGGCTTAATTAGCCTATTCCACTTAAACGGGTTAAACTGGAAAATGGGCTGGTTAAGCCCTACTCCAAATGGTTGGCTACTAAATTGAGAGTAATCCAGAATAAAATCATCGTATCTGCTCAAATCCGTAGAAACTGAAACTGTACCCCCTGTAGGCCCAATAACTTGGCTCAAACCCAGCCCCACTTGTAAGGTATTATTATTTACTTCTCTAAAAACAACACTACCGTCTGGTTGAGTTACTGGTGTTACGCTCTTATTAAAAGCCGGCAACGTGCCACTTAGCACCAATTGAGGAGCATAATCCGACCTAAAAGTTTTATACTGCCAATATTGGTTTTCTTTTCGAGTTTCTGCACTCAACCAAGCCGTTGAGCTTGAGCGTGCTTTTTGAACGATATCATCTAAGGTATAGCCAACTGACTGTGCAAAAGTGTTAGAAATTGAACCAACAAATAAAATAAAGGTTACTAATTTAATCATGTCTTAACGAAGTTATAGGGTCTTGATCAGCCGCTCTTTTTGCAGGTGCAATTCCAAAAATTAAGCCCACAGTTGCAGCAACACCAAAGGAAAGTACAATAGAAAGTGGAGAAATAATTGTGGGTATTTCTGCTAATCGCGACACAACAGCTGCCATAGAAATACCAAGAATTACACCTATAATGCCTCCAGAAACACTAATCATTACAGCCTCATTTAAGAATTGCATAATTATGTCTTCTTTACGTGCTCCAATGGATAGTCGAAGACCAATTTCTTTAATTCGCTCCATTACCGAAGCTAGCATAATATTCATAATTCCTATACCACCTACCAGCAAAGAAATGCCCGCTATAGCGCCTAAAACAAAATTAAAAATACTCTTGGTTCGCTGCTGTTGTTTTAATAAAAGTTCGGGTATCGTTATTTCATAATCGACAACTCCATAATGCTTTCGTTCTAAATACCTTGATAAAATCTCTGCAGTTGGTGCTAGCATTTCAGTTTCACCAACCTGAATTACTAGCCGGTCTATTTGATGGTAGTTTTCTCTGGGCTTACTTTCTTCTTCTCCAGAGTCGCCACCGAAAACCATAAACATGCCACCACTTGACGAATTTGCTCCCCTTATTTTTGCTTCTGTTACTAAGTCTCTATTTTTATACCTTACTAATACAGTTTGAATTGGGGTATAAACATCCATATTATAATCTCGAATGCCGAGCTTAGAAATACTCGATTGAGAAACCGTTCGCTCCTCTAAAACACCAATTACTTTGAGCCAAACTCCACCCATTTTTATAGATTTTCCAATAGGGTTTTCCGTTGGAAAAAATTTAACCTTAATGCTATTTCCGATAATACAAACAGGGTCGCCTTTTCCCATGTGCTGCTCATTAAACATACGACCATCAGTTAATACAAAACTAGTGATATCGAAATAGTGCGGTGTAACGCCTACCAATTTAGCAGACCTTCGAGTGCCATTTTTAATGATGTAGGTTTCAATTAATATCTCAGGGCTAACAGTAGTTATACCCGGAATTGTTTTTACCAAACCCTCCACATCTCGTACGGTTAATCCTGGCGAAAACTTTTCCTTCGTACTGCCAGATTCTCCCGTTATGTCCTCTTCAGTTTGCTGAACAACAGGGGTCACCACAATGTTATTAACTCCTACAAGCTTTATTTGCTCCAAAATTTCCTGTTGAGCCCCATTACCAATGGCTAGCATAGCTATAACTGCAGCTACACCAAAAATAATTCCCAGTGCTGTTAATAATGACCTTACTTTATTAGCTATTACAGCATCAAAAGCAACATAAAAATTAGAGAGAAATCGTTCAGAAATAAGATCCTTTAATTTCATTTTATCGATTCTTTTTTACTACTCCTTTTACCACCTCCACTTTCGCCTTGCCCTCTCATTCTTTTCCCTCGTTGTGGTGGACCTTGTTTTTCAACTTTCTCTTCTACTTTCTTTAAATTACGTTTTCCATTTAACGAAGCAAGCAAGCTAATTTCTTCATCTTCATACCCAGATGGGATTGATAAATAAAGTCTATCTCCTTCAGCAACACCATTAATAATCACAACTTCGTTCATATTATTCAGTCCTATTTCTACTTCTTGCTTTTTTACAGAAAGACCATCTTTAAGGAATACATACGTAATAGAATCATTTTTTGAATGTAGGCACTCCATAGCTACAAAATTTGCCGTATCTAAGGTGCTGATAATAATTTTATTGCTTGTGGTCATAGATGGACGTAATAAACCATCTCTGCCTTCAATTTGAATATTAACTTGAAACACTTTGGCATCAGAATTAGGACGTTGCTCTCCTACATTAGCCACTTTAATTACTCTACCGTTTAGTCGCTTATCTGGGAAAGCATCCAGCCCAACTTCAACAACCTGCCCTTTTTTAATTTTTCTAACATCTACTTCATTCACAAATGTTTTTGAAATCATAACCGATAAATCGGGCAAGGTTGCAACCACAGGATCCCAAGCACTAATGGTTGAGCCCTCTTTCATAGGTTTGCCATCGAAGCCCTTTTTATAAATAAGCATGCCATCCTCTGGTGCTATAATATTAAACTCCATCATTAAATCGGTTAGTGATTTTAATTTATTTTGCGACTTTCGAAGGTTGGCATTTACCTCTTGCATTCTAGCCTTGTTTTGCTTCTTTTTTATGATATAGTTTTCTTTGGCTTGCGTATAGGCTCTTTCTGCTTTTTTAAAATTTATCTCATTTTGCTTAATTGTTGCAGGAGGTTCAAATTTTGATTGATCTAATATAATTTGCTTTTCTTCAATGGCATATTGTAAATTAATTAGCTCATCTCTCGATTGCCGCATTTGCAAAGTAGTGTCAAGCTCGATTTGCGTATATTGAGATAATTCCTTATCAACTTCTAATTGCGCATCTTGCATTTTCGTCATTAAATCCGAACGATCAAGCGATGCAATCCACCCCCCCTTTTCTACCTCTGTACCTTCCTCAACTATTTTATCAATCTTTACTTGAAAAATTCTATGCTCCCTTAATTTTCGTGGGCCATAGATTTTTACGGAATTTTTTGCTTCTAGCTCACCTGTGGTTTCAACATCAACTTGAAATTTTCCACGTTCTACTGAAACCAGTATATCAGCAGTATCATTATTTCCTCCTCCTCGAACCACAAAATACCCAATAAGTAAAATAACAACTGCACCAATTCCCATTAAAATCTTACGATTCATAACTGCTTGTTTATTTTTATTGCCTCCCCTATTTTTTGAGGACTAACTGAATGCAAAATTATAGTATATCAAACCATAATATTCTCCGCTTGTATAATAAACCTGTTACGGTCATTTCTTTTACACTTAGGACGATTTGCTACGTGAAAAAGTTCTAATAACCAGATATTAAAGTAACACTACAATTGATTAACAATAGTTAAATATAGCAAGACTAAAGTGCAATAGTCAAAGATATAAACTAATTATTTAGTTTAAAGAATATTAAGCGATTGCTCCTTAATTTTTTCGAGTTCTTCTTTCATGGCAACCACATGCCTTTGGATTTCAGCATCATTGGCTTTGGAACCAATGGTATTTATTTCACGCCCTATTTCTTGAGACACAAACCCTAGTTTTTTTCCAATTGGCTCTTTTAAACTTAACACTTCATCTAAGTATTTGAGGTGATTCGCCAATCGAACCTTTTCCTCATTTATGTCAAACTTTTCAATATAATACACGAGCTCCTGTTCAAATCTGTTTTTGTCAATTTCAACATCTAACTCCAGATTAGCAAGTGCTGTCTTCAGCCTGCTTGTTACTCGAGCTGTTCTGTTGGAATCCAGTGTTTCTATAGCCTTTAAATTTACTTGTACCGATTGCAAGTATTCTCTCAATTTTCGCTCAAGTTCTGCACCTTCCTGGCTTCTGAACTCATCACATGATTTACTCGCCTTCTGTATTAAGCTTGGTATAATTTTAAAAACTTCTTCAGGTATTGCATATCCATTAGAAGTTTTAAACACTCCTGGAGCTTGCATTGCTAACTTAAATAGCTCTTGTTCGCTAACTTCAATATTATTTCCAAGGTTTTTATAAAGACTAAAATACTTTGCAAACTGTTCTTGGTCTATTAATGTTTGTTCAGATGCATCATTGGTTACTTCAATAACAACAGAAATTTTCCCTCTTTCCAATAAGTCACTAATTCGTTTTCTCCATTCAATTTCTTTTGAACTAAATTGAGAGGACATTCTTAAATTAATGTCAGCAAATTTAGAATTTAAAGACTTTACCTCTACGGAAACAGAAAAGCCTTCTATTGTTTGGCTTGATAAGCCAAATCCAGTCATTGATTTAGTCATAATTTTATTATTTAACCTTAGTTCGACCTAAGGAATACTCAGGCTATTAGCTCAAATTAAAAATCATGGCCTAATGTAACATAAAATTTAGAATCTCCTACCTCATTATCTTCATAAGGAAATGCCAGATCAAATTTCATAAAATAGCCAAAAATTACACTTCTCATACCAATGCCATACCCCATAAGCCAAGGGTTCTTAAACGTTTGAATTTGTGCTTCAAAATTAGAGTCTTTTATTATTACTGTACTTATTTGATTGTCCTCACTAAATGGTGAAATACCTGTCCAAGAGGAGCCTATGTCAAAAAAAGCAACTAGCTGAAAATTCTTAACAAAACTACTACTCACCGGGCCAGCATAAAATATAGATGCAATTGGCATTCTTAATTCAAAATTAGCCATTAATACATTTGAGCCATTAAAGGTGTTATAATCATACCCTCTTAAGGAAGTGGCATATTGCAAAAAATATAGGCTTTGATTTTCAACACTCGGTCGTGGAAGCCACGGGTCGGCCTGTGCTGGCGCATTTTGAAACAACCAGTTATCCATTCCTCCTAGCAAATAACTATGCTTATATTTTCCAAAAAAGCTACCATAATAAACTCTCGAAGCAAAAACCAATGATCTATATAATTTCTGGTAATGCCTTAAATCAAAGTTAAAATTGGCAAAACTCCTACTTTGGTCATTCAACGATTCGTTGTGTTGAAAGCTCAACTTAAACCGTGTGCCTTCAATCATGTTTTGGCCAAAAACGATGGAGTTATCATACACAAATTCTGCAGTGATGCCTACATAAGAATTACCTATATTCTCTGGAATTGCCACATTGCTTGCTAGTAAAGCTGGATTTAAGTCTTGAAATCGAGTGTATGTGTAAGAAGGCTTAAGAGCTAGTCTTGTTTTAGCAGTAAAGGGTAATGATGCAGCTACTTCAATTTTACTCTTCGCATATTTCTGCCTTAACTCTCCACCTTCATCTATAAACCATGAACTTCTATCGAACCTAGCCGAATAATCCACTAAATTTTTAAGGTATTGGTATTCCACATATACATCACCACTCTTAAAGTCTGTAGAGATCATGGCTCCACTTAAAAATTTATGATTACCCAACATATCGTTCATTTGGGCTTCTAGCAAAACACCAAACCTGCGAATTGGGTCAATTACCCAAGAAGTAGTAATATTATCCGCACTAACAATGGGTTTATATTCAAACGGCCCTTTTACTTTTGTAGAATGCGAAATGCGCTTGTAATTACTTAAAAAAGATCCCGTTTTTTTCTTCTTTTTTACTACTTCCTTATCAAACACGTAGTTATCAGTATCAATAAGTCCTGTGTCGTCTGTTTCTTCTTTCCTATCGGGTTTGTCCTTAGTTTCAGTTTTTACACTGTCTATTTCTTCTTTCTTTAAGGTTTTTTCCGGTTGTTCTTTTTGGGGCACTAAGGGTTTAGAATTTCTTTTTTTCGCAGCCTCTAGTCTTTTTGCCGACAAAAAATTAACCTGTTGAATTTGTTGCCTGGGTGTAAGAGGAGTAAATGATGAGTATGAGAAATCAAAATTTGGATCTAAAAACACTTGCTCTTTTTGTCCATTGAGGGCAACATAAACAAATACATTGTTATCAAAATTTACATCGTAATTTCGAATGTTTTTAGAAAAAGCAGTTACTTGCAAATACAAACTATCAATAAGGCTATACTTAAATAGATTGGTAATTCCTTTTTGATCACTCAGGTAGTAGAAATCACTTTCCGTTTTTGCTTTAGGAGCAAAATCATAGCTAATTGTATTAGTTAGCCTACTTAGCACCGTTTTAGTGGTGTCGAGGTTAAATGTGAAAATATTAAAATTAGTACTCAGTTTTTTAAAACTTTCTTCATCTACTTTTAATGTGTCATTCGATCTGTTAGAGCTAAAAATAATTGTATTAGAATTTGGAATAAAAGTGGGGTTAACATCATCGAAATAATCATTTGTGAGCCTCCTGATTTTGTTACGTCTTACACTCAATAAATATATATCTGTTTTTCCTGTTCTGTTGGCGCTCAACACAGCCAATCTGCCGTTTCCTGAGAAATTGATAGCATTAACCTTCTCTAAGTTTCGTAATGGGCTAGCAACTTTACTGTCTGTTTCGGTATCGTACAACCATAAATAATACCCCCCTTTTTTATAGGCCACCACGCCTAATGTGTGGTCGTTTTGCCAATCGAGCAATGGTATAGTATGGTCAACTTCTTGATCTGTTACTCGGTGGCCATAACTAATAACTTTATCCACCTTGCCTGTCGCAATATTTTTAATAAATACTTGGTATTTTGAGTTTTCGTTAATGGCATAAGCTAATAATGTAGCATCGGGACTTAAGCTAATTGAACTTAGGTGTTCTTCTAATTTTAACGAAACAAGCGATTTAGTTTCATCTGGAGTATTATAAGATTTAGACACCTGATTTGACATATTAGTATAATACTCCTGCCACTCCAGCATAATTTGCTTAAAAGGAACACCTAGAGTAAATGAAATACTTTTTTCTTCACTTCTGGTCACTCTCACCAAATTTAAAATTTGATTAACATTGTTCTTGCCATATTTTTGGACTAAAAAATTCCACATTGATTGACCTGCAAAAACTCCTTCTTTAGGGCCTAGTTTGTTAAGTTTATTAACAGAGCCGCTACTCATTAGGTCCCTAATTCTGTCGTCCATTTCAACATCCCAGCCTTTGGCTAAATAAGCAATTGCTCCTTTAACAAACCAATCTGGCAAACTCATTAAATAGGTGTTTTGCCACATATCTGAGAGGCTACCACCAAATAGCATGTCTGTTAAAATTAATTCTGACAAGCCTAATACCAACTCTTGTTTTAATCCTAGGGTGGAGCCAGGGTTGGCTATTTCGACATATGTTTTTACAAAATCAGTTTGCCCTCCTACTCTGTGTGATGAAGTATTAACACCCACATTGCTCTGTTGCATTTCTGTTATCGAATTATAAATAAATATTTTGGCTTTAAAATATGGACTATACCCAACAATGTCGGTGATTCGTTCAAACTCTTCCTCTAAGTGTTCAGTGGCTTTTCGGGCGGTCTTGGCTCCTTTACCATAATAATACACGTCAAAATTTACGCTGCTGTAATATTTCCAATCAAAGTCGATGTATTGCAAGCGGTTTTTACCAAACACTTCTCTTGTTTGTTGCGCCACAACAAAAGAGGTTGATATTAATATGAGGCTCACTATTATACTAAAAATTCTCACTTCGTAATACTAAATCACATTTCTAAAAATACCTATTAACATTAACTTCTTTGTCTATTACAGTGCCGTCAATCAAATTATTAACTAAATGCCCTGCAAAGAATGGAGCCAAAGATACCCCTTTCGTACCCAAACCATTAAATATAACTAATTGTTCTCTTCCCTTGCTCATACCTAACACTGGTCTTCTATCCGAAACTGAAGGCCGCACACCTGCTAGGTGTTCTTCAACTTCATACGGCCTAAGTAATAGTGTTTTTAGTTTGGTCTCTATTTCGTTTCTCCCTTGTTCAGTGGGTTCCCAACTCAAATCTTTATGATTATAATTGGATCCTACTGTATGGCTCCCCCCCCTAGGCATAATAAATACGCCTCGATTATAAACCTTATTTAATAAAGGGTCAATTTTAATTTTTAGCACTTCTCCTTTTACTGGCCTAAATTTTACTTCTGGAAAAAAATCGCTACCAACTTCTTCTACTCCACAACAGAAAATAACTTTTTTAGCCTTAATGCCTTTATAAACGACAAACTTCTTAATAAAGTTTAACGAATTTATCTCGAATTTCTTGTTAGTAATTTGACTGGCATTTTTCAAAAATTCACTCGTTGCCTTTAAAAATGAATTGGTATCTAAATAACCACTTTTTTTTAAAAGTAATCCTCCAAACCGGTCAGAAACAACATTCTCATGCTCGCTTTTTGTTTTTACCTCTTGTACAAATGGTTTATAATCTTTATCAGCACTTTTACCTTGCCACTCATTTTGCTCCTCAATACTTACAAAAGGCCTGTAGATAGGAATTTCGCAATAAAAATTTTTATTTAGCTTAGCTTCAGCCTTCTTATAAAACTTGGATAGGTAAGAAAAAAGGTCCTTAGCCCTCCAGGTTAGCACCATTTTTCTTCCAGTAATCGGGTTAATAAGGCCGCCCGCCACTCTAGATGAGCTATTCCCATTTGGGTCGTTATAAACCATAACTCTTTTACCTCTATCGATTAATTCTAAGGCCATACAGCTTCCGGCTATGCCCTGCCCCACAATTATATAATCGTATTCCTGTTCCAAGTTTTGTGTATTCAATATAAACCCCCTATTTTGTAGCAAAACTCATAATTAATAATTTATGATTACTGTTAAAACTTTTGTTTTTAATCCATTTAGTGAAAATACATACATTCTTTACGATGAAACCAAAGAATGTGTAATTATTGATCCAGGTTGTTTCGATTCTAATGAGCAGGCAGAGATTACTTCTTTTATAAATGATAACCAATTATTTCCAAAATATATTCTGATAACTCACGGACACATCGATCATGTATTAGGTGTGAACTATTTAAAAAACAAATTCGACATTCCTGTTTGGGTTCCTAAAGAAGAAGAAGCCACCTATAATGCAGTGCCCTCTTATGCAGGTTCATACGGTTTTGAAAATTATTCCCATACCCCTGCCAATTATTTAATTAGCGAAGGAGAGGAAATCTTATTTGGCTCATCTTCATTAAAAACGATTCTTGCTCCAGGTCATTCGGCTGGGCATGTAGCTTTTGTAAACATCCAAGAAAATATTTGTATTGGAGGCGACATACTTTTTAGCGGAAGCATAGGCCGAGTAGATTTGCCAGGTGGTGATTACGATACGCTTATAACTAGTATAAAAGAAAAATTATTTGTCTTAAATGACGCCATGGTTGTTTATCCGGGTCATGGGGCCACAACAACTATTAAAATTGAAAAGGAGAGTAATCCATATTTCGCTTAAAAATTATGATTAAGAAGCATATCCCAAATACAATTACTCTTGCCAATTTAACCTGCGGCTGCATAGGTATTTTGGCTTGTACCAAAGGTGATTTAGCCACGGCCTCGTATATGATTTGGCTTGCAGCAATATTCGATTTTTTTGATGGATTTACAGCACGTCTTTTAAAAGTTTCTTCCCCTATTGGTAAGGAGCTTGACTCTTTGGCCGATATGGTTTCTTTTGGTGTGCTACCAGCATTCATTCTTTACAGTTTACAAGAAAATCTAACTACTGGACATTTACCCTATACCTCGTTTTCACTTGCTATATTTTCCGCTCTAAGGTTAGCTAAATTCAATATAGATACTAGGCAGACAAATGGGTTTATAGGAATGCCTACTCCCGCTGCTGCTTTCTTTGTTTCTGGTTTGGTTTTTTGGCCAATAGAATCATCCCTTATCAATAACCCAACAAGCATTCTCTTCATCAGCATAGCTCTATCTCTTCTATTAGTTGCTCCAATACCTATGTTAGCGTTAAAGTTTAAAGATTACACACTTCGGAACAATATCTCAAGGTATCTTGTTGTTATAGTATCAATACTATTGCTCGTCATTTTTGAAAAACAGTCTTTCCCATTAATTATTAGTTTTTACCTCATCTTGTCACTTTTAGTGGCTTTTAGGGATAAAAGAACACAAGATTAAATTAATGAAGAAAATAATCTTTTTGTTACTGATCATAGGTGGTTTTCTTACCAAAGAATGCCAGGCACAAACCAACTCTGTTTTAAAGACTGGTTCTTGGTATAAGTTTGCCTTAATCGAAACAGGTATTTATGAGCTAAAGGGTTCTGATCTTGAGTCCGCGGGTATTTCAATATCTAATATAGACCCAACCCAGATAAGATTTTTCGGATCTCCTGGTGGCATGCTACCCCAATCTAATATGGCAGATCGGCCACAAGATTTAGAAGAGTTAGCTATAAAATTGATTGGAGGCGAAGATGGAAATTTTAACTCAACCGATAAAATTGTTTTCTTTGCCGAAGGCCCGGACAAGGTATATTTCGATGAAAACGACAAAGTATTTAGTTATGAAAATAATGTTTTCAGCGACACTAGCTACTACTACCTAAATATTAATTCCGAAGCAGGGAAAAGAATTGAAAACGCCCCTCCAATTCTAGGCAGTTACCCCCTCATCAATACATATGTCACTTACTTTATTCACGAACTTGACGAAACTAACCTTTTAAAATCCGGCAGATTTTGGTTTGGAGAAAAATTCGATAATAACCTTAATCAAACTTTTACAACAGACTTAACTAATTGGACATCAGGCTCCGAACTAAAATTAAAGTCTGCAGTTATGGCATCTTCTTTCGCGCAAAGCAGTTTTAGTGTCTCTGTTAATAACCTTAATGTAGGTAGTCATCAAATAGCGTCTATGCCAGATAGCCGCTATGCTATTAAAGGTGTGGAAGACTTAAAAACGTTTACCGCTACTTTGCCAAGTAGTAATGGAGAAAATATTGAAGTTACCTATGATTACACAAAACAAAATGGGTTAGGATATTTAAACTATTTTTTAGTGCAAATAGAAAAGAATGCTGTTCTTAAGAATTCTTTTCTACAACTCACAATGCCTCAAACGAACGATTTAATTAGTACCCTTAGGGTGGTGGTTAATTCCACCAATATCGAGCTGTGGAATGTAGCAAACTTTAATGAAGCACAAAAAATTGAGTCCACAATGGCAAATAATCTTCTTGAGGCAAATATTAGCACCGATACAACTTCACAGCTTATAATTATTGATATTAATGCAAATTTTTCAGTGCCTGAATTTATTGCCAGTGTGCCCAACCAAAATTTGCATGGATATTCGAACTTAGACCTCCTAATTATTACATCTCCAGAGTTTATAGGTCAAGCATTAGAGTTAAAAGATCACAAATCATTGCAAGGCATATCCACACAAGTTAGCCTAACACATCAAGTGTTTAATGAATTTTCAAGTGGAAGAAAAGATATTACCGCCATTCGGGATTTCGCAAAATACCTTTATGATAACTCCGAGTTAAAGCATCTTTTATTATTTGGCAAAGGCACCTACGACTATAAAAACCTAGACAAAAAAAACAATTCCTTTGTTCCAATTTATGAATCTAGAAATTCATTAAGCCCACTTTATACTTACGGCTCTGATGATTATTTAGGTTTTTTAGAAGGTAATGAAGGGGAATGGGAAGAGAATTTGCAAGGAGACCACACAATGGATATTGGTGTAGGGAGGTTGCCAGTTAAATCAGTTGAAGATGCGATTGCCGTAGTAGATAAAATTAAGAACTATCATTCAAAGTCTGCTATTGGAGGGTGGAGAAAACATATCTATTTCGTTGCTGAAAATGGAGATTTTAATATACACCAACGCGATGCAGAAAGATTATCTACATTAATAGACACAACTTACAGCGCCTTCGATCCACAAAAAATTTATATAGATGCATATCCAATCGAAGCACTGCCTGGAGGAACCAAGGCTCCCCTTGTTAATGAAGCCATTTTAAAAGTATTTGAAGACGGAGCACTAATTATGAATTATACTGGACACGGTAATGAAAACCAATGGGCTAAGTCTAATGTGTTTAATAAGGATATGATTGAAGGGTTAGAGAATAACACATTTTATCCGTTGATTGTAACAGCTACTTGTGAATTCGGGCGCCATGATGATGCCAACCAAATTTCAGCTGGTGAGGCGCTTGTTGTAAAACCTGAAGCCGGAGCTATTGGGCTAATAACCACGAGTCGCCCCGTTTTTGCCAGTTCTAATTACACTCTTAATTTAGCATTTTACAGTACCGTATTAGCTACTGAGTCTGGTATTTACAAACCATTAGGGGATATTTTTCTCGAAACCAAGAACAATAGCTTAAGTGGTCCCAATAACAGAAATTTTTCATTATTAGCAGACCCAAGTTTAACGTTAGTGTATCCCGAAAAATTCATCACGCTGGATAGCTTAAACGGCAATACTCTAGGTATAAAAGATACCGTGTCTGCTCTTGAAAGGGTTATTTTTTCAGGGACATTAAGGGGCTCTTCAGGGCAAGCATTGTCAGCTTATAACGGATCGATACAAATTGATTTTTACGACAAGCCAACCATCAAAAAAACAAGAGGCAATTTTGGGGCTCCTTTCACCTATAACGATAGGGATAACAAACTGTTTTCAGGAAGTTCAACCGTTACAAATGGACAATTTACTTTTCAGTTTGTAACACCATTGGATATTAGTTATCAAATAATGGAAGGAAAAATCTCAATGTATTCAGTTGCTACTGATAGTATAGATGGTAATGGTGCAAATGTAAATATCAAAATTGGCGGCACTAACCCAAACCCAGAAATTGATGTCACCCCTCCTATTATCGATGTTTTTATGGAGGACACCACCTTTGTAGACAATGACTTGGTAAGTTCTAATTCTTTATTAATAGCTCATTTTTATGATGAAAATGGAATTAATCTATCAAAATCACAGGTGGGGCATAACATTACCTATACGCTGGATGATGGCGAACCTCAACCTCTAAACGACTATTTTCAATACGATCAAGACTCATATCAATTCGGAAAGCTCCTATTTCCTCTTCAAGATATCGCTCCTGGAAATCATTTAATAACTGTTAAAGCTTGGGACACATATAATAACCCTACCGAAACAGAAATAATGTTTACCGTTGCAAATGAACAAGAAGTTTACATTTCTGAAGTCAGCGTTTTCCCAAACCCTGCTCAAAATGATGCATTCTTTACCTTTAAGCATAATTTAAGTGGAACAGACCTTTCAGTTACACTAAAAATATTAAACAGGTCAGGCCAAATTGTATTTGTACAGGAAATAGATTATTCAAATGCTAATTCAACCATAAACGATATAAGTTGGAATGGTCGAAACGCATCAGGTCAAAAATTAACCGAAGGATTATACATTTATAGCATAACCGTTCGTTCTGTTAGTTCAGGAGCTTCGAACTCTTTCTTTGGCCGTTTAATGACCATTAATTAATTAACTTTCGATATATTTGAACTTAATTTTTTCAATTTTGATAAAGACTAAATCAGTTATTATTATTGCTTCATTGCTAATAATAAGCAGTTTTGCATTTTCGCAAAATACAGGAATAATTGTGGGGCAAGACACTACCCAACGTGTTATAACTACAGCGGTTCCATTTTTAAGTATTACCCCAGACTCTCGTTCAGGAGGAATGGGTGATGTAGGAGTTGCCATTTCCCCAGACGCTAATAGTGTACATTGGAATCCTTCAAAACTAGCATTTATTGATAGTAAGATGGGCTTCTCACTTTCATATTCTCCTTGGTTGGCTAAAATCATTAATGATATGTCTTTATCATATCTTTCTGGTTACTATAAATTATCGAGAGAGCAAACAATTGCGGTTTCTTTACGCTATTTTGATTTAGGTGAAATATTTTTTACAGATGCCGGAAACAATCCTCAAGGAGAATTTAATCCAAAAGAATTTGCCATAGATGCTACCTACGCCAGAATGCTATCAGAAGATTTTAGTTTGGGAATTACCCTTAGGTATGTTAACTCTAACCTGACAGGTAGCTTCTCCTCGGCAACAATAGAGGCTAAGCCTGCGAATACTGTTGCAGCAGACGTTTCTGCATACTATAATAAAGATATCAAAATTGGTAACCTTGCATTTGGGGCCAACATCTCAAATATTGGCGCTAAAGTAACCTATTCAAATCAGGATAATAAAGATTTTATCCCAATCAATCTTCGCTTAGGTTCAGCACTTAAAATGGACATAGACCCATATAATACCATAACTTTTGCCCTCGATTTTAATAAATTATTAGTCCCGTCACCTCCAATTTACGCTGTTGACGATAATGGAGTAATCATCACTGACCCTGACGGAAACCCTATCATTGAAAGAGGCAAAGACCCAAACCGAAATTTATTAAGTGGAATGTTCGGTTCCTTCACCGATGCCCCAGATGGCTTTTCTGAAGAAATGGCAGAAATAATGATTTCGGTGGGAGCAGAATATTGGTATAATGATTTGTTTGCCGCTAGAGCTGGCTATTTCTATGAAAATCAGAATAAAGGTAACCGCCAGTTTTTTACTATTGGTGTAGGCTTTAGATATAACGTTTTTGGATTTGACTTCGCGTATTTAGTACCCCCACAACAAGAACATCCCCTTGCAGAAACACTTCGATTCACACTACATTTCAATTTCGAAGATGATAGCTCGGCAAGTAATTCCGTTACCGACTAATGCCTATTAGGTCAGAGGCTCCTCATATCTCTTTTAATAAGCAAATAAAGAATATATGTTACGATACAGACTCGCTAAGTAATAACATTTCCTTGTACTCTATCCAAGATAAATCACAGACTGTTTGTGGTGTCGAAATCCTATTTGGAGGTGGTAAAATAGATGAACTCAAAAAAGGAGCATCGTTTTTTTCAACGAATCTTCTTAAAGCAGGAATTAAGGGATACGATTCCCATCAAATAAACAATTTCTTCGAATTGAGGGGAGCCTTCGTTCAGCTCCAAAGCGGATTGGATATTAATAGCTTAAGCCTGTATTGCTTAAGCAGTAAGCTAAAAGAGACATTACCCTTCTTTCTTAACTTATTTAATGAGCCCATTTTTCCAGACGAAAAACTTGCACAACTAGCAAGTAGAAAAGAGCAAGAATTAGACATTAATCTTCAGAAATCAAGCTATTGGTCTTCCAAATTAATTAAGGAAGCATTGTTTGGAAACCATCCTTACGGGCAAGTACTTGAGAAAGAAGATTTTCAATCCATCACACCTTCTAACCTAAAAGACCATTGGAGTAGTTTCTCCCTAAACCAAATAAAATTTATTACAGCTGCCGGAGATTTTGACAAAGCATTTTTAAAGTCAGCGATAGAAACCATTTTGGAAAAACAGAGCAAAAAAGTAGCTAATGCAGTTAAGGGGGCATTTTCTACAGAGCCTTCAAACACCACAAAAACCTTGTTGAATAGTAAGCAAACGAGCTTAAAGATTAGTTTTCAAACAATCAACTATTTGCACCCACATTATCCTACACTCAGTTTAGCTAATACTGTATTTGGTGGCTATTTTGGATCTCGGCTTATGCAAAGCATAAGAGAGGATAAAGGACTAACGTACGGAATAGGCTCTTCGATTCAACACTTAAAAAAATCATCCTATATTCAAATATCTGCAGATATAAAAATGGGTGCTGGCAACGAAGTTCTAGAGCTTATTAAAGTTGAATTAGATAAAATTCACAACAATAAGATATCAGACACTGAGCTAAATAAAGTAAAGCATTATTTGATTGGAGAGTACAGGAGCAGTAATCAAACAATATTTGATAGAATCAATAGAGTGAAATTTCTCAAGATTAATAATCTTTCAAATTCATACTTCGCTAATCATTTCGATTCTATTTTGTCTGTAGAAGCAGATCAAATTCGAGAGGTATCAAAAGTTCAATATAACCCCTCTCTTTTTAAAAGTGTACTGGTTGAATAAGAGTAATTTTTGGCACCAACCCCAAGTAGGTAAAAGTTCAGTCCATAAAAAAAGGGTTATTGCTTGTGGCAATAACCCTTTGTAATACTTCTTCTTCGCTAAAAGCTGGAAGTATATAATAAAAGCTGGCAACGACTTACTCTCCCACCTGTTACGGCAGTACCATCAGCGCTGAAGGGCTTAACTTCTCTGTTCGGAATGGAAAGAGGTGGACACCTTCGCTATAATCACCATCTAATCTTAAGTCACTAACAAATAATACATATTATTTGTATCAACACGACTATAATATCTTTTCATCTATGCTAAAGCTTAGATGAATTCAATTCATTTTCGCCCAAAGGCGTAGATGAATAAATAACATGTAAGTAAGAGAATAAATTAACTACAGATAGACTGTAAAAAAAGCTTACGGGTAATTAGTACTGCTCGGCTTTGACATTACTATCTTTACACCTGCAGCCTATCAACGTCATCGTCTCTAACGACCCTTATAAAGAAGTCTCATCTTGAGGTAAGTTTCGCGCTTAGATGCTTTCAGCGCTTATCTCGTCCCAACGTAGCTACTCGGCAATGCAGCTGGCGCCACAACCGATACACCAGAGGTTAGTCCAACCCGGTCCTCTCGTACTAAGGTCAGATCCTCTCAAACTTCTTACGCCCACAACAGATAGGGACCGAACTGTCTCACGACGTTCTGAACCCAGCTCGCGTGCCACTTTAATGGGCGAACAGCCCAACCCTTGGGACCTTCTCCAGCCCCAGGATGTGACGAGCCGACATCGAGGTGCCAAACCTCCCCGTCGATATGAGCTCTTGGGGGAGATCAGCCTGTTATCCCCAGAGTACCTTTTATCCTTTGAGCGATGGCCCTTCCATGCGGAACCACCGGATCACTATGCTCTAGTTTCCTACCTGCTCGGCCCGTCGGCCTCACAGTCAAGCACCCTTATACCATTATGCTCTACTGGCGGTTACCAATCGCCATGAGGGTACCTTTAGAAGCCTCCGTTACTCTTTTGGAGGCGACCACCCCAGTCAAACTACCCACCACGCAATGTCCCCCGCAAGGGGTTAGGCTCCAAGTAAGCAAAGGGACGTATTTCAAGGATGGCTGAACTGCTCCTGGCGAAACAGCATCAAAGCCTCCGTCCTATCCTACACATCACTTACCCAAAACCAATGCGAAGCTGCAGTAAAGGTTCACGGGGTCTTTCCGTCCCGTTGCGGGTAAACGGCATCTTCACCGTTACTACAATTTCACCGAGCTCGTGGCCGAGACAGTATTCAGATCGTTACACCATTCGTGCAGGTCGGAACTTACCCGACAAGGAATTTCGCTACCTTAGGACCGTTATAGTTACGGCCGCCGTTTACCGGGGCTTCGATTCAATGCTTCTCCGCGGATGACATCCCCTCTTAACCTTCCGGCACCGGGCAGGTGTCAGGCCCTATACGTCATCTTTCGATTTAGCAGAGCCCTGTGTTTTTGATAAACAGTCGCATGCGCCATTTCTCTGCGTCCGCCTTCCGGCGGATCCCCTTCTCCCGAAGTTACGGGGTCATTTTGCCTAGTTCCTTAGCCACGAATCACTCGAGCGCCTCAGGATTCTCTCCTTGACTACCTGTGTCGGTTTGCGGTACGGGCCGCTATACTCGCTTTTCTTGGAAGCTCGTTCACTGTTTCGCTTCGCCCGAAGGCTAGGCTCAACGCACTATTCCGTCAGTGCCTAACAGCTACAGAACTCCGTCGCTTTTATTGTATAGCGGGCGCAGGAATATTAACCTGCTTTCCATCGGCTTCCCCTTTAGGGTACACCTTAGGTCCCGGCTTACCCTGATCCGATTAGCGTTGATCAGGAAACCTTAGTCTATCGGCGAGGGGGTTTCTCACCCCCTTTATCGTTACTTATGCCTACATTTGCTTTTCCAAAAACTCCACCACGCTTTACAGCATGGCTTCAATGTCGTTGGAATGCTCCTCTACCTACTGAATAAATTCAGTACCATAGCTTCGGTGGTATACTTATGCCCGATTATCATCCATGCCCGATCGCTCGACTAGTGAGCTGTTACGCACTCTTTAAATGAATGGCTGCTTCCAAGCCAACATCCTAGCTGTCACTGCAATCAGACCTCGTTTGTTCAACTTAGTATACACTTGGGGACCTTAGCTGATGGTCCGGGTTCTTTCCCTTTCGGACATGGACCTTAGCACCCATGCCCTCACTCCTGTAAATCATTTTGCAGCATTCGGAGTTTGTCTGGATTTGATAGGCGGCGAAGCCCTCGCATCCAATCAGTAGCTCTACCTCTGCAAAACTATCACAAGGCTGCACCTAAATGCATTTCGAGGAGTACGAGCTATTTCCCAGTTTGATTGGCCTTTCACCCCTACCCACAGCTCATCCAAAGACTTTTCAACGTCTCCTGGTTCGGTCCTCCATGATGTGTTACCATCACTTCAACCTGGCCATGGGTAGATCACAGGGTTTCGCGTCTAGCGCCACTAACTATTTCGCCCTATTCAGACTCGCTTTCGCTTCGGGTACGCCTCTTAAAGGCTTAGCCTTGCTAGTGACGACTAACTCGTAGGCTCATTATGCAAAAGGCACGCAGTCATCCGCCAGAAGGCGGACTCCTACCGCTTGTAAGCGCACGGTTTCAGGTACTATTTCACTCCCCTGTTCGGGGTGCTTTTCACCTTTCCCTCACGGTACTTGTTCGCTATCGGTCTCTCAGGAGTATTTAGCCTTACCAGATGGTCCTGGTAGATTCAGACAGGATTTCACGTGTCCCGCCCTACTCAGGGTACTGCTAGGATGATATTTCTTACATGTACGGGACTGTCACCCTCTTCGGTTGGCTTTTCCAAAACCATTCCATTTCAAAATATTTCTCCATATCGCAGCCCTACAACCCCGGTTTTGCCGAAACAAAACCGGTTTAGGCTGTTCCCATTTCGCTCGCCACTACTTTGGGAATCACTATTGTTTTATTTTCCTGTGGGTACTTAGATGTTTCAGTTCCCCACGTTCGCCTTCCGGTAAACCGGAATAACCTAATAAATTAGGTTGGGTTGCCCCATTCGGGTATCTGCGGATTAACTCGTATTTGCCAATCACCGCAGCTTATCGCAGCTTGTCACGCCCTTCATCGCCTCTGAGAGCCAAGGCATCCTCCGTACGCCCTTAGTAACTTTCTTTATAAGAATCCTCGTATTGATTCAATTTTTTTACTTGTGTTGTCGTATTTTATTATGATTTGACTCATGTATAATGGTCTGCACCATTATACTTTTCCCAACATGCCAAAGAACTTTTTAACTTGCCTGATTAAACAGCGTTTAGTAACTCGTACTTTTTTTACTATCCTATCATTAACAGCAGTTAACTGTAGATAATTAAGGAATCGAACCTTATTTATTGCAGCCATCCCTGCTTTATCTTCTGTCCATTATCTCTATTTTGAAGCATCTTTTTTTTTGTTTCAAGTCCCAGATTCAAAACAACTTTAAACCTTGAACTTTAAACTTTTTCAAACTCCTCTTTTTCCTGTGGAGAATAAGGGAGTCGAACCCTTGACCTCCTGCGTGCAAGGCAGGCGCTCTAGCCAACTGAGCTAATCCCCCGTATTTCAGTTCGCAGTCTCAGTCTCAGTGTTCAGTATTTTTACTGTTTTCTGAGACTCCATACTGTGACTGGGCTGGTAGTCCCGCCCAGACTTGAACTGGGGACCCCTACATTATCAGTGTAGTGCTCTAACCAGCTGAGCTACGGGACTCTATCTCTCAGAGTTCCGTGTCTCGAGTTTAATGTTTCAAGTTGCTCTATTTTGAACTTTGAACTTTAAACTTTGAACTCTATAAATATTTTATAAAAAAGCAAGAACCAATTTGTCAATCTCGTCACTGATTGTTACATCTGTGCTCCAGAAAGGAGGTGTTCCAGCCACACCTTCCGGTACGGCTACCTTGTTACGACTTAACCCTAGTTACTAGTTTTACCCTAGGCCGCTCCTTGCGGTCACAGACTTCAGGTACCCCCAGCTTCCATGGTTTGACGGGCGGTGTGTACAAGGCCCGGGAACGTATTCACCGGATCATTGCTGATATCCGATTACTAGCGAATCCAACTTCATGGAGTCGGGTTGCAGACTCCAATCCGAACTGGGACCGACTTTAGGGATTAGCATCCAGTCGCCTGGTAGCTGCCCTTTGTATCGGCCATTGTAACACGTGTGTAGCCCTGGACATAAGGGCCGTGCTGATTTGACGTCATCCCCACCTTCCTCTCACCTTACGGTGGCAGTCTCGCTAGAGTCCCCGGCTTGACCCGCTGGCAACTAACGATAGGGGTTGCGCTCGTTATGGGACTTAACCCGACACCTCACGGCACGAGCTGACGACAACCATGCAGCACCTTGTAAACAGTCCCGAAGGAAAAGGGCATTTCTGCCCTATGCAATCTACATTTAAGCCCAGGTAAGGTTCCTCGCGTATCATCGAATTAAACCACATGTTCCTCCGCTTGTGCGGGCCCCCGTCAATTCCTTTGAGTTTCAACCTTGCGATCGTACTCCCCAGGTGGTTCACTTAATGCTTTCGCTAAGCCGCCTACTGTGTATCGCAGACAGCGAGTGAACATCGTTTACGGCGTGGACTACCAGGGTATCTAATCCTGTTCGCTCCCCACGCTTTCGTGCCTCAGCGTCAATAATGGCTTAGTAAGCTGCCTTCGCAATTGGCGTTCTGTGTCATATCTATGCATTTCACCGCTACACAACACATTCCGCCTACCTCAACCATATTCAAGACTTGCAGTATCAATGGCAGTTCTACCGTTAAGCGGCAGTATTTCACCACTGACTTACAAGCCCGCCTGCGCACCCTTTAAACCCAATGAATCCGGATAACGCTTGGACCCTCCGTATTACCGCGGCTGCTGGCACGGAGTTAGCCGGTCCTTATTCTTATGCTACCGTCAACCACGCTCACGAGCGTGGGTTTCTTGGCATAGAAAAGCAGTTTACAACCCATAGGGCCGTCATCCTGCACGCGGGATGGCTGGTTCAGGCTCTCGCCCATTGACCAATATTCCTCACTGCTGCCTCCCGTAGGAGTCTGGTCCGTGTCTCAGTACCAGTGTGGGGGATAATCCTCTCAGAACCCCTACTGATCGTCGCCATGGTGAGCCATTACCTCACCATCTAGCTAATCAGACGCATGCCCATCTTATACCACCGAAGTTTTAACTATTAATCTATGCAGATTTATAGTACCATGGGATATTAATCCACGTTTCCATGGGCTATCCCCCTGTATAAGGTAGGTTGCATACGCGTTACGCACCCGTCCGCCGGTCGCCATCTCACCGAAGTGAATGCTGCCCCTCGACTTGCATGTGTTAAGCCTCCCGCTAGCGTTCATCCTGAGCCAGGATCAAACTCTCCGTTGTATATATAAAAAGTTTAAATATCTTTCGCCCCAGGTGCCGTTCCCTCAGAAATCAACAAAGTTGGCCTACCTTGCTTTTTTTTATTTTTTTCTATCTTTTAATGCTTCAAAATGTCAAAGAACCTTTCATAAAAAATCAGCACCCTTGTGTTCTAAATGCTGACCTGTTACTGTTTTTTTTGCCACAGGGCCTTTCGCCTCTATCCCCCCTTCCTGTAACCGCTTTCCCTCTTTCGGGGCGGCAAAGGTAATAACTCTTTTTATTCTGCCAAAACTTTTTGCAAAATATTAAAGTTTTTTACCGGCCTACGTTTAAAACCCAATCCTAAAACCAAGCCCCAAACCCGTCCACCTGTTGCCCCCATCCCTTTTAATGAACACCGCCTTTAAAGCGGCTGCAAAAGTAACAGCCTTTTCTTAACTTCCAAAACTTTGCCAAACTTTTTTTGGCTTTACCCCCAGGGGAAAATCCCCGGACATAAAACATATCATATAAAGGTTGGCGTGGTTTGTTTGTTGCCAAATCCGTACAATGAACTCCGCTTGTGTAAGCGGGTGCAAAAGTAAGCAAGCTTTCTGCCCTTGCAACCTTTTTGCCACTTGTTTTTAACCAAAAACAAAACCCGGGAACCAAGCCTTTGAAAAACAAGGGGATCGGGCAAAATACAATGAAAGTCCAATGTTATGAGAATATTAAAACAGCGAAAAATATGGCTCACCTGTTTTTCCGCAATCGACACGGGTATTTCCCGGAATCTCAACTTTTTCCCCGTTTTCAAAAAGAAAAGGAGGATAAAACCCGTGACAGCAAACATGATCGTAATATCCAAAATGATAGTCCCACCCGTGACGCGCTATTCACTCGGGAGTAGTTGCAAATCCCCACTCCAGTTTTCCGAATTCGACCGTTGTAAAACCGGCATTTTGTAAAACTTGCGCAAGAAAAATATCGTTGTCTTTTGCCTGAATTGCAACTTTATGAATTTTGTCTTTTATCTATTTCATCGAAGGATAATTCCCGATCAAGTTTTCTATAAATCCAAGCCTGCGTGATGTTCCATTCGTTGCTATGGCAATCGTGCATTCCGGTAATGTAAACTGGCACGGGCAGGAGCACAATACATTCAACCGTAAACATTATCGAAACGCATTCCATTGGTTGCCAGCCTGTCGAAGTTTGGCGTTGTAATAATTTTTTGACCATAAATTCCCAGCAATCCCCTCCCCAAATCATCAGCATAAATTAGAATTATGTTGGGCTTTGGAGCAGGTTTTTTAAGCTTATAAGAAAAAGCTGTAAGAAGCAAAATCAGAATTATGTACGATATTAATCTCATATCACAATTTCATTTGAAGTTTCATTTCAAATTTGTTTAGAAGTCTTTTAACTGAACAAAAAATTAAATTAGCCCCTGAAACAAGTTCTGTCATAGGCATCCACCAAAAGAGTCTTCCATAGTTCCATTGGACTCCCATGGAGAATCGCTTTGCGGCTATGGACCTTCTGGGAGGGTGACGGCTGAATTAATTCGATTTATATTTCGGATTTAATTCTGTTGGGACAGGAGCGTTCGTTTCAGTTCTCCATTTCTCCAAAATTCCCATTAATTCATTTGCCTTTGTTTTATTCGATTCAAACCGGTTGTTTTTCTCTGAAATATCATCTTTCAAATTATACAATTCAATATCGTTATTTTCGAAATATTGGATGAGTTTCCAATCGCCCCAACGAACTGCTGAACCGGGACGTGTTCGGAAAATGGGATCTTGGGTTTCTTTATTTCCACTTTCTAAATAAATTGGGAAATGCCAGAAAAGTGGACGTTCTCCCAATTCTCCATTTCCGGTTAAAACGGGCAAAATTGATTGTCCATCCAAAATTTTGTCCGCCGGTTTTTCAATTCCTGCAACTTCTAAAATAGTTGGGTAGAAATCGAGATTAGAAACCGGCACTTCCGATTTGGTGCCTGCCTGAATTTTCCCTTTCCAAAAAGCAAACATGGGTTCACGAATCCCACCTTCGTAATATGCACCTTTCCCTGCACGCAGTGGCCACTGTTTGGTAATTTTATACACTCCGCCATTGTCGGAAATAAATATTATAAATGTGTTTTTGAGCTTGCCCGATTTTTTCAAATTCGCAATCATCCTTCCAATCTGAATATCCACATTTTCTACCATTGTGGCATATCTTGCATTGTTTTGCCCGTTCCATTCCGGTTTATCTTTATATTTAGAGAGCAAACTTTTTATTGGTTGGATTGGAGTATGGACCGCGTACGGTGCGTAATATAGAAAAAATGGTTCGTTCCCCACTGAATTTAAAAACTCAAGTGATTTATCCATAATCAGATTGGTCAAATAATAATCTTTCGAAGGTGCTTTAAGTGATGGCACACGTTTGTAAGGCGGATAGTAGCTCCCCGGATTTCCTGCATGGCTTCCTCCAATATTAACATCAAACCCTCGTTGGAGCGGATCGTCCGTCAGGTGCCATTTCCCGGCGTGACAAGTAATGTAGCCCGCTTTTTTCAACAATTCGGGGATAAGTATATTGTCATCGGGCATGTATTCGTTATTTTGGGTTGGGATGAGTTTGCGGGTTGAGCTTTTCCCACGATCGGAATTTGCAACCGTGTAAATCCCATGGCGGGGAGTCCACTGGCCACTCATCATACAAGCTCGGCTGGGCGCACAGTTTGACGCTGCTGCATACGCATTTGTAAAAATCATACCTTGCGTTGACAGCGCATCGATATTTGGCGTTTCGTAATATTCAGAACCCATAAAACCTACATCGCGCCAACCCATGTCGTCGATATTTATTAAAAGAATATTTGGCTTGGCAGATGGTTTTTCAGAACTACTCTTTTTTGCATTTGAGCATTGAACAAAAAAAGCTGACACAAAAATCATACATAAGAAGACAATTTTGTTTTTCATTGTAATTTTAATTTTATTCAACTTGTAAACTTAATATATTTGGACCACTTTTACCTATAGTACGCAATTCAATATTATTGGCACCGGCAACCAATATCCGTTCTAAAACAATTTCATGCCAGTTCGAATTCCATGAACCCGTTGTTTTAAATTCAACCGCAGCAACTTCTTTGTTATTTATAAAAAGTGCCATTGGGCGATTAGATCTTGGATCATTGCACGCATATCTAATTTTCAAAATAAATTTGCCAGCACTGCCATCATTCTCTTGGTACCAGCGTATTTTGCCCTCCTTTCCATTAAAATCGAGGTATTTCTGTCCAGTATTGGATTGAACTGTTGCGCCTGAAAAATCAGCATCAACCGCTTTCATTCCTTTTATTGAAGTTTCAGATTGTTGTTTTTCCTTTTCCCCGCCCCAATACAAACCCAACTCTTTATCAAATTGTTCCTCCATATTTAGGATTATCTTTTTGTTTCGCACAACAATGGCTTTTACCGTTGTCCCCAAATTAACTGTGAATTGTTTTTGATAAAACTTGCTTTTGGTAGTGGGTTGAGTTCCGTCCAAGGTATAAAAAATTTGTATTTGATGAGTTGGAATTTTCCCACGTAAAACAACCGTTTTCACATCGATGGCTACCCGGGTTGAAGTTAGTAGTTGTTTTTCACCTAAAATAGCCCCGGTAGTTATTGCCACTGCTTTCTGGTTGGCGGGCAATTGTAAAAATGCGCGGGTAAGTCCCATAAAAGCTTTTCGATGGTTGAGACCCACATTTAAAGTGGTATCCACGGGATCGCCATTTTCGAGCGAAAGTACCCGGACAGGACCATCAAAATGATAAAATATTTGATTTTCCCCGAAAGGATAAAACACTCCCGCCGCATCGGTAATGGCAGTTGTAATTGTTGCAATATTGTCTTTTTCTGTATTTATATTTATAGTATCGAGCGAAAGTTGAATTTTTGCCGGGGTGACCGCTGTTATTTGTTTCGTGTTCGTTACTTCTTTTCCATCGACAAATCCTTTGGCAAGCAACGTACCCGGTTCCCAGGGCACAAGCCATTCACATTGCATTTCATCCCATTTTGTACCGGGTTTGTCTTTTCCCAGCGAACGGCCGTTTAAAAATAGTTCCACCTCATCGCAATTGGAATAGACCCAAACGGGTATTTTGGTACCTTTTTTCAATGTTGGATGCGTCCAGTGTGGAAGAATATGTATCATTGGTTTTTCCGTCCATTGACTTTGGTAGAAATAAAAAAGGTCTTTTTCAAATCCGGCCACATCCAGTGCCCCGCCCATAAAAAGGCGAAATGGCCAACCACCGTGCACATAGCCAGCTTCACCGTAATAATCGAACCCGGTCCAACGAAAATGACCGCTGTACCACGGTAGGTCGCGCATTAATTCCCAATTTTTACGGGAAGAAATACGTACCATCGCATTGTCGTACGAAGAGTTAAAATGTTGCTTTCTGTTAGTCCATTTATTTTTTGGCGCCCATTCATACTGAAACACCTCTTTTTGAGTGAGGTCGGGCAATTCGAAAGGCTCCTGCCTTTTGTTGGGATAACCATCGCGGTACCATGTTTTGGTGCGATAATAACCGCGCGTTTGCCAGGTATGCGGCGCTTCGGTGGCTACAAAAGGTTTATTAAGACGCTTTTTTTTATAGAAGCCAACTTTTTCGCTTCCGCCGTTTACACCAAAAACATCCATCTCTTCCGATGCACTGTGCCCCGAAGTAACCGGTCGTGTAGTATCCAATTGATGACACGTTTCAACCAGATCTTTTGCAATTTCGCCACCGGTTTCGTTACCCAAACTATAAATGATTATCGATGGGTGGTTCCGGTTTCGCGTTATCCATTCCGTAATATCCCGTTTCCACCATTCATCAAAAGCTTGTTCCCCATAATCCATTTTCGCCTTTCGCTTCCAACCATCAAAAACTTCATCCATCACCATTATTCCCAATTCATCGCACACATCGTAAAACATTGGCGGGGCAGGATTATGTGCAGTGCGAACCGCGTTTACGCCCATTTCTTTCAATAAACTTAATTTCCAAACCAGCCAGGGTTTTGTCCAGCCACCTCCAAACGGGCCGCCTTCATAATGTTCGCAAACACCTAAAAGTTTGGTTGATTTTCCATTCAGCAAAAATCCCGTTTCAAGATTCCATTCAATCGAACGGATCCCAATATTGGTTTGCACTTCATCTACTACCTTCTTTTTCACCAAAAGCCGATTTACAACTTTATATAAATACGGCGAATCAGGACTCCAAAGTTCCGGGTTTTTCACCTCTAAATTATTGTTTAATTGAAGTTCTTTATTGTCCCATTTTACGGGTTGACTGCTTTTTGCAACAACAATCCCAGCAGAATTAACAATTGAAGTTTCGAGTATTGTTTTTGCCTTTGAACCGGAACGATTTTCAAGCGTGGTTTGAATTTGAACCCTTGCACTTTTTGCATCAATTTTAGGTGTGGTAATGTAAATGCCGTTTGGCGCAATAAACCTACGATTGGTCACCACCAAATGCACCGGAGCATAAATTCCACATGGATGGTACCAACGCGCAGAAGGTTCTTTTGAGTTGTCAACGCGAACGGAAATGATATTTTCGCCCGGTTTTAAATACTCCGATAATTCGTACCGAAATGAGATATATCCATACGGACGTTTACCCAAATAATGCCCGTTAATCCAAACTTCGCTGTTCATATAAACGCCATCGAACTGAATGTTTACAATTTTATCGCTCCAGTTGGCAGGTACTTCAAAGTTTTTTCTGTACCACCCCAAGCCTCCGTCAAAGTAACCACCACTATCACCTTGCGCTCCATTTTTTGACACCCCTTTTTCGAAGGCCCAATCGTGAGGAACATTTAGTTTGCGCCACGCTGAATCATCAAAATCGGCATTTGCGGCTTCGGGAATATCTGTCGAAATAAATTTCCAATCCGTATTAAAATCCTTTTCAAGCCGTGTTTCTTGTGCGAATCCATTTAATTGGAATACGAACAGAATTAAGATTGCAGGCAATATTTTCTTTGTCATATTATTCATCTAAAGTTTCATATTTTAGGAATAGAAATCCGGCTGGCTGGACAATTTCAAATTTCAGCTCACCGGTTTCACCAATAATTTCGGTTGTAGATTTCCCCGTCTCCAAATTAGTAATCTTTACCTTTTTATTTTTTATGAATTTCATTGCTATCCATTTTTCAGGTTCATTATTATTTAATTCCCGAAAAATAGTGAAATAACCTGAGTTCGTTTCGGGATTAAAATTCTGAAACCCGGTCCAGCTTTTATTATCCGGTTCGTCACCAATTGGAAATACATAACCCGCGTACATTTCTTCACGGTGTTTTTTATAAACCGCCAAAATTGGTTTAATCTCTGTTTTTGCTTTTTCAGAATAGAAATGCGTTTCCTGAAAAAATATGGGGCTGGCCATCAATGATATTCCTACAACATAAGGGTGATTATACTTTTTAGCATCGGTTTTTGTAGTGTCTTTTGTCATGTCGATATTTTGCACTGTTACCTGAAACTTATTCAAATTTACGTATTTCGACAGCAGCCAGGCATCGCGCAAAACTTTAAAAGGTACATACTGAACGTTTGCCCGGGCAGTAGTAACCTTGCGGTTTTCGAGGTAAACGTTTCCATATTCGCGGCCATAAAAATAACCGGCACGCGGCGGAGTTTCGGTTACATCCCAGTTTACACAGGTTTTATATCCTGAATAGATTATTAAATCGCGAGCTTTGCTCATCAATTCATCCCGCTTTTCAATGGTATTCAGGTTGGCAAAATCAAGTTTGAAAGCACTGAATTTACCGCTGTCGTAATTCATTTTAAGTTTTTCTGAAGGAATTGTCCACGCCGCCCACAAGCCTAATTTCACACCCAATTTATCGGCCTTGGCTTTCACATTTTTCCAACCTTCCGGATAAATTTTATAATCGCCAATCACATCTTTTCGCTGGTATTCTGCTGAATTTTTTGCCGGAAGCCACTCGTTTGTTTGCCAGCCATCGTCGATTTGTAACATGTCGATTCCTAATTCGGCAACACTTTCCAGCTCTTTTAATACATTCTCTTCGCGGGCGGCATACAAACATTCCGGGCGCATATCTTCTGTTCCCCAGGTGTTTGCCATCATAAAAATATCCCGGTCGGGGTGAACAGGAAACCGTCGTCTGTCAAACTTTTTAAGCGAAATATTTGCGTCATCGTCATTCCCCGAATATAAGATCAGCCAGTTGGCCCAGCATGAAAGATATTTGTCTTCCTTCAGGTTTTTCGGGAACATTCCGGCTCCGGTTATTGATATTTTGTTTTTATCCAAAAGGAAACTTCCTGTCGCTACATCTTGTTCTTTTTTTAGGCTGGTCGATTTATTCGACTCCTTCACCAAAATCACACCCCCGTTTTCGCCCGAAAGAATCAATCCATTTGCCCAGTCCACTTTTTGCGTTTCAGAAGTTATTTTTTCCTCGGTCAGAATTTTGTTTTTGCTATTGGTTTTTATTCCCTGGCTGTATCCAAATGCAGTAATATCCAACGGCTTGTCTTTTAATAAAAGCGATTCTGTAATGTCGGAACTGAATATTTCTTTCGTTGCATCAAATCCTGGCAAAGCTTTTATTTGAAGTTGAGTTCGTAATCCGTTGGCTCCCGGATAAACCCAAATTGTATATTTTAACCTCAAGCTATTTTCAGGATATTCAAATTCTGCTTCCACAGAAATATGGGTGTCGGTAAATTTCTCGTCATCGGAGATTCGCGCATTCAGCGAAACAAGATTTCCTGAAGTTTCATTGCTAATTGCCCAGTCGCAATTTGATGATTTGTTTACATTTATCCTTTCTTTTTTTTGAGGGAAAGTTTTGAGACTAACTGTAACTAATCCGAAGGAAGTAAGTTGATATATCCTTTCAATTTTTCCGGTCGAGACAAACATTTTATCGCCTTTCGTAAACACTCTTGCACTTTCGTTTTGTAGGTCGAGTTTTGGGAGTTTTTGGCTTGAACAGGAAAAAAGGAATAAACTCAGAAAAAATAGTTGAAGAGGAATTATTATACGGTTCATTATTTTGTTTTTGCAGTGATTCTTCATCAGCTTATTTTATTGAGAAATAACAATTTCACCTTACTTCATTCTTTTTTAATTGAACAATAAAAGTAGTGAGCGATAATGCAGGTGCCGCATAATTTATCGCTTGTTTTTGTACCACCAGCGGAACAAGTTCCAAACAATTTTCATAGGTGCTTGTACGAAACAGATGTACCTGTTTTGCTGTTTCATCAAAAGAATCCAGATTTAATTGAAAGGATTGAATGGTGTCGGTGGTATTATTGAGCGCAACAAGCAATTCTGTTTTATCAGGATTTAATGCAGCTATTGCCGACCCGTAATTTGTTTCTATAAAAGTGTAACCTTGTTTAAAAAACCGGGTTATTTGCATGCGCACATAAAAATTTTTAACAATGTCGTATTCCTGTGTTTTGAAGTTGCAGCGTATTAATCCCCAAACGTCGTTGTTTTCTTCCATCAATTGCCAGTCGAGCCAGGCTTGTGGTTGCATTAAGTTCATATCGTCGAACAATTTACGGGTTAAAAGCAGGTTGTTTTTGAACCCGCTTGCTTTTTCTTTCCAGCCACCGGGACCGGTTTCCGATTGCCAAAATGTTTTGCCGGTTGCTTCAACCAAACTCTTTACTTCAACACGTTGTTCGTTGGTGCCCGAATAAGTGTGTGTATTAATTTGTCCGATTTTATCAAAAATATCACCGGCTTCCTGATAATCATTTAACACTTTAATAGTTGATCTTAAATTGGTTTCATCGGAGGCCGAGATTACGGTTTTTAATCCCGAAGCCTGCAATTTGGGGTACAACAAGCGAATGATTTTCATCTGTGTTTCCGGCTCAAAGTGGCATCCTTCCTGACTTCCCAAATAATTCCAGTAAGCCGAAGTGGATTCGTTAAAGGGTTCCAATGTTTTGAATTCTATTCCGTACTCTTCTTTGTAAAATTTGCAAACATCAATTAAATAATCGCAAAAAGCCGCGTAATATTCCGGTTTTAGGTTGTCTTTTTTCGGATCCACATTTCCTGCGGAGCAACCGCTAATTGTCATCCAATAAGGCGGCGAATTGGAAAAAGCTTCAAAAACAGCATCGGGGCGTTTTTCTTTTATTTTCAGCATAATAATCCGCTGAGTTTCATCGGCTTTCCAATTGTAAGGTGCATAAGCCGATTCTTTAAAACCTTCCATTTCGGCGCGTTTTCCCTTCCCTTTTACCATGTGCCCGTCGGCGTGTGATGGGTCGTCGCCGCCACCAATATTGTAGCGGAAAATATTCATGTTCAACTTATCGGGCGAAGTAATCATGTCGATTAAACTATCTATTTTCGACTCTTTCCAGTTGCCAACCTGACCTGCCCACCAGCACAGCGAACTTCCCCATCCTTCAATAGTTTGGTGCGTTTGATTGGGATTGATATTTATTTGAATTCTATTTTGAGATTCTTTTAACTCATTTTGATTTGAACAAGCGGAAAATAAAAATAGTATTGAAAGGGGAAAAGTGAAAAAGAGAAATTTCATATTGTTGGCGTTAGATTTTTTCATAAAGTTAAAAGTTATAATGAGTTTGTTTCTATAAATTCCCAACACAATATTTTTAAAATGAATTTATGATATTTCTGGAATGGAACATATTTTAAATGAACTAACCCAGTTGCAAGTGAACGACGTATCAAACAAACAATAGAATACATCGTAAGCAGACGGGAAATTAACCCAAAATAAAAGTAAATAGTGTCTGCAAGAAAACTATCGAATTTTATAAAATGAATTATTTTGGATGAGATTTTTACTTTTTGGAGATGAAGTGATGCCTGAGCATCAGTGAATTGAGAAAAATGAAAATATCGCCAAAAGAA
>JAKISE010000025.1 GCA_021648745.1 Cyclobacteriaceae bacterium | reverse complement strand
GGATTAAACTTTTGTTTTCAATAACCGAAAATCTGTTGCCTATGAAATTTAGTTGCTTTTCATATACTTTTTCTGCAAGTATAAAATGGCTGAATAGGGGAGAAAGAATTACCTCTTTACTTCTTATAACGAGGGCAAAAAAATGCCTTGTGCCCCAAGAATAATTTTGTTGGTACCATAAGTTTCTAAAGTAATTTTCTCGGATATCATAGATGATTTGGCTACCAAATAATATTTTGTATAGGCATGTAATTATCAATAAATCAGGTGAGTTAACTATAATTAGTTCAGGTTTAACTTTAACATAAAGTTTAAAGGCTTGCCATCTAGCTAATAACCGACCAAAACCACTTTTATTAAAGTAAGATAATGGCAATAGTTTAATTTTGTTATCTCTTAATTCTATATTTGTAGGATAGCCGATACAATAAACACTATAGCTAGAATTTAATGCCAAACTTTGGGCAATTTTACTGTAGCTACGAATGTCGTTTACTGGTTTTAAGAAAGAGGCTATTAGAATTTTTCTTTTCACACTTGTTAAGGTAATACAGAAATATGACGGACAAAAATTTAATAGAAGCTGCTTGGGAAAACAGAAATTTAATTAGCGACTCTGCTACCAAAAAGGCTATTGAAAATGTTGTTGAACTTTTAGATAAAGGGGAGCTTAGAGTGGCTGAGCCAGAGGGTGACAAATGGCTCGTGAATGATTGGATAAAGAAGGCAGTAATCCTATATTTTCCACTTCAAAAAATGGAGACTATTGAGGTTGGTCCTTTGGAATTTCACGACAAAATTAAACTTAAAACAGGCTATGCAAAATTAGGAGTTAGGGTTGTGCCTCATGCCATTGCTAGGTACGGTTCGTTTGTAAATAGAGGAGTGATTATGATGCCCTCGTATGTTAATATTGGTGCCTATGTAGATTCCGGAACTATGGTTGATACTTGGGCCACTGTGGGTAGTTGCGCACAGATTGGAAAAAATGTTCATTTAAGCGGAGGTGTTGGAATTGGAGGTGTACTCGAGCCCATTCAAGCTGCACCAGTAATTATAGAAGATGATGCCTTTATAGGGTCAAGATGCATATTGGTGGAAGGTATTCATATTGGTAAAGAAGCTGTTTTGGGTGCAAATGTTACACTAACTGCAAGTTCAAAAATTATTGATGTAACTGGTGATGAGCCTGTGATTTATAATGGTTATGTTCCATCTAGGTCCGTAGTTATACCTGGTTCTTATCCTAAAGAATTTGCAGCAGGCACTTATAATGTACCTTGTGCGCTAATTATAGGAACCCGAAAAGAGAGCACAAATAAAAAAACTTCCTTGAATAATGCGCTCAGAGAAAATAATGTTTCGGTATAATTGGCATTAGAATTGATATTACCTATTGTATGAAAGTTTTTATTGGAGCTCTTTTATTATTTATTTCTTTGGTTGGATACGCTCAGGTGGAGGAAGATTCTGCCAATGCATATATTAACAGGCCCACTTTTAAAAGGGGTGAGTTCTTAGAGTATAAAGCTACTTTTGGTATTTTTACAGTGGGCAAAGGAACTTTTCAAATTCAGCCCACACTGCATAAAGTTAAAAACCGAATCTGTTATAAACTTGATTCTTACGGTAAAACCAGTGGGTTTGTTGATTGGTTAGCAGGAGTAGATGACCACTGGGGAGCCTATGTTGATACAAGTTCTCTAGTTACTCATATTGCTTATCGCACCTTAGTAGAAGGGAAATACCGAAAAAACGAAGTGGTTTATTTTGATTTTGATGAGGATTCTATACGGGTAAAAGATTTTGACTTTGAACGAAGTACGTATAATGAGTTGGAGTCTTTTTCGATGGAACGCTTGAGTAGGGAGTTTATGTCTGGGTTTCTATACCTACGAACAGTTGATTTTAATGAGTTGAATAAAGGGGATACCGTTGAAATATATTCTTTTTTGGAAGATACATTTTATGATTTTAAAATTGTGATGTGGGGAAGAGAGGTTTTAAAAACCAAGGCGGGTAAGTTTAAAAGCATTAAATTTATACCAGTTATGCCTAATAATAACACCTTTGAAGACGGAGATTCAATTATAGCTTGGTTTTCAGATGATGAGAATAAAATTCCGCTTAAAGTGGAGGCAAAGATGTTTATTGGGCATGCAGGCATCGAACTCATTTCGTATGATAATTTAAGTAAACCGCCTGGAATTGTTGATTAAACAAGTAAAAAATGAAAATATACTTCCTCATAATTACATTATTTATTACACACCGTGGTCATAGTCAGGATGTTCAAACTGTTAAATTTCCATCAACAGACGGACTTACATTAACAGCCGACTTATACATGGCTCATGATAAATCAGCTCCGATGATTGTGCTTTTTCACCAAGCAAGATGGAGCCGAGGAGAATATCAGGAAATTGCTCCTAAACTTACTGCTCTTGGGTTTAATTGTTTGGCGGTTGATTTAAGATCAGGTGGAGAAGTAAATGGTGTAAAGAATGAGTCCTTTAGTCAAGCACAAAGAGAAATGAAGCCTACAAAGTATGTGAACGCATATATTGATATTGAAGCCGCTGTTAGCTACGCTAAACAATATTATTCAGAAGGGAAATTGATCATTTGGGGGAGTTCTTATTCTTCCGCTTTGGTGTTAAAGTATGCAGGAGATAATATTGAAAATATTGATGCCGTTCTGTCTTTTTCACCTGGAGAGTATTTTGCCAGTCAAGGTAAATCTAAAACTTGGATAACCGAATCGGCTTCTAAGATTACTCAACCAGTTTTTATTACTTCTGCAAGAGGAGAAAAGTCGAGTTGGTCAAGTATCTTTGCGGCAATTCCATCTGAGCATAAGACTGATTTTGTGCCCTCAACTGCTGGAAATCATGGTTCTAGAGCCTTATGGCCTAAATTTGGTGATTCTGTTTATTATTGGAGTGCCGTAGAAAATTTCCTTAATAGCCTCAAATAGAGGATTAAATACCTTTTTTTAAAATGAAGAATATTGTTGCAATTGGAATTCTAATGTTTATTTTTTCTTGTACAGGAGAAAAGTCAAAAGAAGGAGATCAATTTTATGATCAGGGAGAGTATGAAAAAGCACTTGAGTCTTATGATAAATTTTTAACGATTTACCCTAGAAATATAAAAACCCTGTATAACCGAGCCATGACCTATGAGAAGCTAGGCAAGGCAGAAAGTGCAAAAACGGATATGAACACCTTACTTTCATTGGAACCTAAACACTTACAAGGGAGAATAGCCTTAGGTGAAATTGAGTTTAGGTCAGCGAATTATAAAGGGGCATTTTACCAGTTCGATCAAGCTGTAACCGCACATATAAACGAAAGCAAACCCTATGCTTATAGGGCAAAGGCCAATCAAAAATTAGGTAAAGTTGATAAAGCGTTGGCAGATTATGGGGTAGCTATTCGACTAAATTCATCAAATGGCATGGCGTATTTATATAGAGGTACTCTTTTTGTATCTCAAAAAAAGTTTTCTGCTGCTTGTAGCGACTTAAAAATTGCTAAAAGTTTAGGAGTTGTGGAGGCTGAGCAAGCCATAAAGAAATACTGTAAGTAAGGCAGATTCCTAATTTTTTATTAGGTCTTTTTCTCTAACTTACAAATTAGCTATTTTTGAGTATGCAAATTATTGAATGCCCAAGAGATGCGATGCAAGGAATACATGAATTTATTCCAACACAGACCAAGATTGAATACCTAAACAAATTATTAAAAGTAGGATTTCATACCCTCGATTTTGGAAGTTTTGTATCTCCTAAGGCTATTCCACAGTTGAAAGATACTAGTGAGGTGTTAAGGGGGCTTGATTTAGGTGATTCAAGATCTAAATTATTGGCTATTATTGCAAATTATCGAGGTGCGACCAACGCTGTTGCTTATGATGAAATTTCGGTTTTGGGTTATCCTTTATCCATTTCTGAAACTTTTCAACAAAGAAACACGAATAAGTCTATCTCTGCTGCACTCGAAGATGTTTCAAGAATTGCAGCGCTGTGTAATAAGAATAATAAAGAGTTCGTGGTTTATATCTCTATGGCCTTTGGTAACCCTTATAACGATCCATACTCCATTGATTATCTAGAACAATTTACTGATGTGCTAACTACGCTTGGTGTGGATGTTATTTCTCTTTCTGACACCATTGGCATTGCACGCCCGGAACAGATAAAAAGTATTTTCTCTCTCTTTAGCAATGCATACCCAGAAATTAATTTTGGCGTACACTTACATTCTACTAAAGAAACGGCTTCAGAAAAAGTTAAGGCTGCATTAAAGGCAGGTTGTGAACGTTTTGATGGGGCTATTTTAGGCTATGGAGGTTGCCCAATGGCCAAGGATGAGTTGGTAGGCAATATTGATACAAGGGTTATTATTGAGGAAGCTAACAGTTCGTGTGGAGCGAAACCAACATTGAACATGGATGCTTTTATAGAGGCAGAGTCATTTGCCTCTCATGATGTATTTGGAAAATATCATTGATTTATGCTGCAAGGTGACTAACTTGGTCAAGTAAATACTTTAATCTAAAATGGATATTATAAATATAGCAGAGGCTAAGTCTCACCTATCTAAATTGATAGATATGGCCTTGAAAGGGAAAGAAATTATTATTGGTAAGCGAAATGTACCCTTGGTTAAGTTGTCTGTAATTAATCCACCACAGAAAGAAAAGAGAAAAGGAGGGCAGCTTAAGGGTAGAATTTATATTTCTAGTGATTTCGATTCTTTGCCTGATGATATACAAAGTTCATTTGATGGTCTTAGGGAATGAGACTTTTATTAGATACCCACGTTTATCTGTGGTGGTTAGATAATCCAGCTCTATTATCGTCAAAAGCAGTTGAAGTTATAGAAGATCCGAGAAATACTGTGTTTGTTAGTGCAGCAGTTTCTTGGGAAATAACAATAAAGCAAGCGATTGGAAAACTTAACGTGCCCCACGAGATAATGGCGTTTATGAATGACTTAAATTTCATTGAACTCCCTATTACAATCCAACATACGAAAGATTTAGCTCAACTGGAAAATATTCATAATGATCCTTTTGATAGAATCCTTTTAGCTCAGGCTAAGGCCGATAAGTTAACATTTATTACACGAGACAGGCAAAGTCTTAAGTATTCAGGCATTAAAATGATACGAGCATAGCCCTATAAAACTCTACTTGCTCCCCATGCAAATGCTGCCCAGCCTATAATAAAAGCAAGTCCTCCCAACGGAGTAATGGCTCCTAATTTGGTAATGCCAGTTAGAGACAACCCATAAAGCGACCCAGAAAAGAGAAGAATGCCAATGATAAATCCGTACCCAGCAATGTTAAATGCTTTGTGCTGAAATTGAATCATTAGCAAGCCGAGTAAAATGAGAGCCATTGCATGGTAAAATTGATATCTAACCGCAGTTTCAAAGGTTTCTAGCCTATTTGTAGCTTCTAAGGTGGCTTTTAGTGCATGGGCACCAAAAGCACCAATCATAACACTTAACATGCCCATTAGGCTTCCGGTAATTATAAAAAATTTATGCATTTGTTGGGTAGTTTCTTAATCCAAAAATAGAGCTTCCTATACGAACCATCGTGCTTCCTTCTGCTAGTGCGAGTTTATAGTCTCCACTCATGCCCATCGAAAGCTCTTTCATTTCTACATTATGAGGTAATTCAGTTTGCTTAAGCTCTTTAAAAACTGATTGCAAACCCCTAAATTCTGAGATTACTTGAGTTTCATTAGTCGTGTTGGTGGCCATGCCCATTAAACCAATCACTTTAATATGACTAAGCGTATTTAGTTCTGGGCTGCTCAGCGCTTGATTTAATTCTATAGTATTAAACCCAAATTTTGCTTCTTCTTGGGCAATATGCACTTGTAGTAGGCACTCTATTATGCGATTATGTTTAGCCCCTTGTTTGTTTATTTCTTTAAGAAGTTTTACGGAATCTACTGCATGTATAAGGCTTACAAAAGGGGCGATGTATTTAACTTTATTGCGTTGAAGGTGCCCAATAAAATGCCATTCAATGTCTTTGGGTAATGCCTCTGCTTTAGCCACTAGCTCTTGCACCTTATTTTCACCAAAAATGCGATTGCCTGCATCATAGGCTTCTGCCAAATCCTCATTGGGTTTGGTTTTACTTACTGCAATTAATTTGGCGTTAAAAGGTGTAAGTTCTTTCCAAAGTGCTTTAAGCGATGCTGCAATCATTATTTAAATTTAATCTTGAAGTATATTGCTTATAAAAGTTGATTTGAACAGGAACCAGATTAAGAAAAAAGAAATTGCCCATTTTAGATAAACTTGATAAAAATCATTGGTGTCTTTATACCTGTTTTCTTTAATTTCTGCTTTCTCGTATTTATCTATTAAACCAAAAACTTCTTCAAGTGCTTTATTATTTGATACTCTATAAAAATACCCATTTCCAATGTCAGCAATTTTTCTCAAGGTAGTTTCATCTAAAGAGTTTTCAATGTATTTAGGCTGCCCAAAAAAGTCCTTACCAAACGGAACCCTACCTTCCTTACCAACGGCAATGGTGTAAATTTTAATATTATAGGCATCAGCTAGTTCAGCTGCTGTAATAGGATCTATATTTCCAGCGGTGTTCTCTCCATCACTTAGTAATATAACTACTTTTGAGGCTGCCTCGGACTCTCGCATTCGGTTAGTAGCCACAGCCAAGGCACTGCCAATAGCTGTTCCTCTATTCTGAATCATGTCAAAATCAATATCTGCTAGATGGGCTTTTAGTAAATCATAATCGGTAGTTAAAGGAGAAAGAGAGTAGGCATCACCTGAAAATACTACAATTCCGATTCTATCTTGAAATCGACCTGCAACAAAGCTTTCAGCTACTTTTTTTGCAGCTTCTAGTCTGTTAGGTTTAAAATCTTCTATTTGCATCGACTCGGAAATGTCAATTACCATCATAATATCTATTCCTTCGGTCCACTGTTCTACTTTTTCGTTGGTTTTTTGTGGGCGACCTAAGGCAATAACAAGGCATATCAAAGCTAAAATCATAAAAAAGTTAGGAATAAACCTAAGCAAAACAATAGGAGACCACTTAATTTGCTCCTTAGGCAGTGCTACAGGCAACTTTTGTCCTAACCCTCGGCTCACCAGCCATTTAATTAAAAACGCTACAGGTATTAAAACTAATAGGAGCAAGAATGTTTCATTAGCCCAATCAAAAGCGGCTAACACAGTTGGCTGAAACCAGTGTGAAGAGAACCAAGTTTGGTTTGATAAATTTAAACTATCCATTGGTTATCAGTTTTACTTTATTCGTATATTCTAATTCAGCTATGCTTTTGATAGCTTTGTAAGCATCTAAAAGCAAACTTTCGTCTTTTGGTCCGTAAATATTTCTATCAATTGCCATTAAGGCATCTTTTGCCTTTGGCTGATTTAATAATTCTACAATTTCTTTCGTTGTAAGCTTTGTGAAGGGTTCGGCCTTTAGTTTTTCAAGGTATAGTTTCCATACTGTTAAAATTTCCTCGCTTTGTAAAAAATCGGCTTCAACTAAACTATCAAATGCTTTCACAAATTTGACATTCTTCTTTTTTAAACGATAAAGGAGAATTGTTCTCTTAACGGATTTGCCAAAAACAATCCATAAAATTAAAATAACTATTATGCAAACAGCAATTCCAATCATTGCATACGGGTAGTTAAATGCCATAGGAACTTCTACATATTTGGTATTAGTTACCATAACAACTGAATCAGGAATGGAGGTTACCACTTGGCTTAGAACAACGGAGTCTGTTTCTGTCCAAAAAATGAGGCTGTCAAACTCATTAATTTTATACACAGGTAATTTCAAGTACTGTATAGAGTCTATTTCAAAAGTTGAAAGGTAATAAATGGTGCTATCTACACTAAAAGTACTATCTGACTTCGTTGTGAAGTAGGTTTTTTTTGTTAATTCAAACGGGTGAAAATTATGCAATGAATCTGGAAACACAATTTCCATTTTTTTTGGGTACTTTATGCTTAGTACATAGGCAGTTGGCTCCCCAATTTGAATACTATCTTTTAAAAAATAACCAGAAGGAGAAATGCTTTGAGCAAAACTTGCGAACGGTATAAAAATGAAAGAAAGAAGATAAAGAATTCGATTAAGCACGTTTCAGAGATTTATTTCTAACTCTAAACATTTTTATAAGCTGAGGTACATAGTTTTCCTCTGTATCAATGTTTAAATAATTTATTTGATGTTTTCTGCAAAAATTAAGCAAATACGTTTTGTTTTCAGAATACGTTTTGTTTAAACTCTTTCTGAAACTTGAAGAGGATGTATTCACCCACATTTTTTTATTATTTTCATTGTCCCAAACAGGTATAATTCCTAATTTCGGAATTTCGGTTTCTCTTTTATCGTTAATTTGAATGGTAATTAAGTCGTGCCTCTTGGCCAAGGCTTTTAGGTTTTTTTCATAGCCTTCATCAATAAAATCTGAAATAAAAATGATAATGCTTCTACGCTTTACAGCATTTAGAGTGTACATTATTGCTTTATCTAAATCTGTTTTTTTTGATAGGCTCGTATGCTTAAAGAGTGCGTGAAGAATTTCACTGGCATGTTTATCTCCTTTGCCTGCTTTTACAAACTTTTCTTTTACATCTGAATAAGAGATTAAACCTACCTGACTCGATTCTTTGAGGCCAACTAGCGCCAATACACCACAAATTTCTTTACCAATATCAATTTTTTGTTTGCCAGGGCTTCCAATTTCGTGGGAGGCACTTATATCAAGCAAGAAATAGACCGTTTGCTCCTTAGTTTCTTTGTATTTTTTTACAAATGTCTGATCGTATTTTGCAGTTGATCTCCAATCGATTGATCGTATATCATCTCCATATTGATAAGGACGGATGTCATCAAATTCAAGACCAGACCCCTTAAAAATAGAGTGAAAATCCCCCTGCATTTGCGAGTTTATGGCTTTTCTAATATGTATTTCGTATTTCCGTAGCTTTTTTACGAGTTCACGCATATTGGCATCTTTGTTGTTAGCCTTGTAGGCTATCGACTAATAGTTTGTAGTCTAATTTCTAAAAATTTAAAATCTAACCACAAACATAGTATTTTTGACCTGTGAGAAAAGCAATTTATTTTATAATTATGTTAGCGGCAATTGCCTGTGATGGATCTAATAGTTCTAAAAAAATTATGTCAGAGACTGATATGGTTGCCTATTTAATCCAGTTACATATAGCCGAGGCGCAAGTTCAAAATTTGAGGTTAAAAAAAGATTCTTCAGAGGTAGTTTTTAAAATTTACGAAACACATCTTTTGGCTAAAAATGGATTCTCAGATACCTTGTTTATAAATAGCTATAATTATTATCTACAATACCCAAAGCAGCTTGAATCTATTTATGAGGCAGTTGTTGACAGCATCAGTGTTCGCAAATCCAAAGACGATTTGTTGAAATGATTTACCCATCTACCATTGAGCAGAAAATCGGGTTCGATTCCATTAGAGAAATTCTTTTAAGTACTTGTAATTCACCATTGGGCAAGCGGTATGTTGGCCGAATGAAGCCTAGTTTTAAGTATGAACATGTTAATTTGTGGATTAATCAGGTAGCTGATTTTAAAAATGCCATTGAACAGGGCTTTATTACCAGTATAGATGAGTTTTATGATATTAGCGAAATGCTAGATCAAGCGAAGATTGAAGGAGCAGTAGTTGACTCCGAAGAACTATATAAAGTATTAAAAACAATTTCTGTAGCCCATTACATCTACCAAAGTTTTCAAGAGTTAGATAAAGAAGAATTTAGTGAGCTTGTAAATTTATCTGACAAAGTTGAGTATCCAACGGTATTACTAAAAGCACTCGAAAAAGTATTTGATGGGGACGGAAAAATTAAAGATACTGCGAGTGTTGAGCTTAAAGCGATTCGAAATGTTTTCAGGGTAGAAGAAGGGAGATTAAGGTCAATTATCCAAAAAGCATTTAAGCAGGCTAAGAAAGATGGGTTTGTGCCAGACGGCACTACTATTTCGGTTAGAGAGAGCAGAATGGTAATTCCAATTATTGCTAGTAATAAAAAACATGTGAAAGGATTCGTTCATGATGAGTCTTCTTCGGGTACTATCGCATTTATAGAACCTGTAGAGTCGTTAGAGGCCAATAATAAAATTAGAGAACTGGAGTTAGCGGAACGGAGAGAAATTCATAAAATACTAGCTAACTTAACTCAGCAATTAAGAGACCATATATACGAAGTAAAATCTGTAGTAGTGTTTGTGGGAATTGTAGATTTTGTTTGGGCCAAAGCAAAAACAGCCATAACTCTCCAAGCTCATTTACCTCAATTGCAAACAACTCCTGTTATTAAGTTAATAGATGCAGCACATCCTCAGTTGGTATTAGGGTATGCTAAGGACGACAGAGAAGTAGTTCCGCTAACGGTTGAGCTGAACTCTGAAAACCATTTATTATTGATCTCTGGCCCTAATGCTGGAGGTAAAAGTGTGGCTTTAAAAACCATTGGCATAAATCAATACATGCTCCAATGTGGTTTGCTTCCGTTAGCGAGCTCCGATTCTAAGATGTCTATTTTTCAAGACATTTTTATTGATATTGGAGATGAACAATCGATAGACAACGATTTAAGTACCTATAGTTCTCATTTAAAAAACATGAAGACGATGCTTAAGCATGCAAATGGGTCTTCATTAATTTTAATTGATGAGTTTGGCACTGGTACGGATCCTTTATTTGGTGGGGCTATTGCTGAGGCTATGTTAGAAGAGTTTGTTGCACAAAATTGCTTCGGAGCTATTACTACTCATTATAGTAATTTAAAGGTATTTGCCGAAAAAACACCTGGGATAACTAATGGTGCCATGCGATTTAACATGGCCCATTTAGAACCAGAGTATGCCTTGGAGGTAGGTAGGCCTGGTAGCTCATTTGCTCTAGAGCTTGCTCAAAAATCAGGCGTGCAAGGTAATGTTATAAAAAAGGCTAAAAGTAAGCTTGGAGCAGACCAATTAGATATTGAAAAATTATTAAATAAATTAGAAAGACAAAAGCAAAAATTAAAAGAAAGGGAAAACTCCCTTAAGGTAAAGGAAAATAGGGTTGCTCAATTAGAAAAAAAATATGAGCAAATTAGTAGTGCGTTAGAGCTAAAAAAGACAGAGATAATTGAGAAGGCAAGGGTAGAAGCTGCTAATTTGTTAAAGGATACAAACCGACAAATTGAAAAAACGATTCGTCATATTAAGGAAAGTAAGGCCGAAAAGAAAGAGACAAACAAGGTACGAAAGTCGTTATCAACATTTGCAAAGCAAGTAAATAGTGATGTAGCCGAGGTTAACAAAACCATAAAACCTGAAGCAGTTTTGGGAATACTTGAAATAGGCAGTTTTGCTTTGCTCGATACTGGCTCAAGCCCCGTGGAAATAGTTGAAATTAAAGGAAAGGAGGCTAAAATAATTGCGGGCAATTTTACTTCGTATGTAAAATTAAACAGGCTTACAAAAGTATCTAACAAAGTTGCTCGCACAGCGAATAGAAAAGTGGCTTCTTCTAATACTAGCTTCGATTTACTAGACAGGCGTACCAATTTTTCTTCTAAAATAGACGTACGAGGAAAAAGAAGTGAAGAGATTTATACATTAATAGATAGTTTTATGAATGATGCGTTAATGCTTAACCAATCTGAAGTAAGGGTGTTACACGGAAAAGGAAGTGGCGTTTTGCGAGATATTATTAGAGAGCAGCTCAAAGATTATCCTTTTGTAGCACATGTTGAAGATGAGCATGTTGAAAGGGGAGGTGCTGGTGTTACGGTTGTTAATTTGCAATAATTATTGATATGCTTTATCACAAAAAAGGGGACTCATTTAAATGAATCCCCTTTTTTGTGATAGTATTAAACCAATCTATTCATCCATATTAAATACCCAAGCACCTTCAGTTCCACCTATTCTCCCTGTAGGGTTGGTATAATCGAACGTCATTCTTAAAGATGTTTCATCTACAGTAATTGCAATTATAGTTTCATTATTACCTCCTGCGTCTCTGATTATGGTATTTACATCAACACTTTCAGTTCCTGCATTTTTATAAGCCCAGCTTCCTTGCGTAGGCCAAACGTCTTCTCTGCCTTGCGATACATTGGTGGCAGTGTATGATCCTGCAGCATTAAACGTAACAGTAAAACCATCCCAACTTCCTATTTCATTGTTTCCATCTAGTGTAATGTCACTAGCATCTGTTCCAGCTTTCCAAGTTTGAGCAAGAAGTGCCGTTTGCTTTTCTTCTGCCGTAGGCTCAGGGTCACCTCCATTATCGCAACTCGAAATAACAGCTAATCCAAGTAATAAGGCCATCGAAGTAATTTTTAATTTTTTCATAATAAAAACGTTATTGTTCTAATTGATTTGTTAATATAGTTCTAACGATAAAAGTAACTAAAAAATTGAATACGATTCAATTTAAAAATAGAAAATTAGCATTTAATTCATATATCCTTTCATTACACCCCTGTCTGAACCTCTAACGAAATTCAAAATTTCATCTCTTTCTTTAGAGGGGCGCAGCTCGAGTTCAATTAAATCAAGCGCTTTGGAGTTATTAAGCCCTTTTAGAAATAGGTATCTGTACACTTCTTGTATCTCATTTATTTTTTCAGAAGTATATCCTCTTCTTCTTAATCCAACAGAGTTAATTCCACTATACGACAATGGTTCTCTAGCAGCTTTTGTATAGGGTGGTACATCTTTTCTTACTAAAGAACCCCCACCTATATACGCATGAATACCAATTTTAGTAAACTGTTGAATGGCACAGCTTCCTCCAAATATTACATTGTCATTTACAATAACATGGCCTGCAAATTGAGAGGCATTTCCTAAAATGCAATTATCACCAATAATGCAATCGTGCCCTAAATGCACATAGGCCATAATTAAACAATTATCACCTACTTGTGTTTTATGTTTATCTGTTGTGCCTTTGTTGATAGTAACACACTCCCTTATGGTGGTGTTATTGCCAATAATTACTACGGTTTCTTCACCATTATACTTCAAATCCTGTGGCATTGCTGATATAACTGCCCCAGGAAATATTTTACAGTTTTTACCAATTCTGGCTCCATCCATTATGGTTACATTGCTTCCAATCCAAGTGCCTTCACCAATTTCAACATTTTTATCAATGGTAGAAAACGGTTCAATAACCACGTTACGTGCAATTTTGGCCTGTGGGTGAATATATGCTAAAGGTTGATTCATTCTATTTAATTCAAAATTTATTAGGCATCTTTTCTTACAATACTAGCTGTCATTGAGCCTTCACAAACTAAGTTTTTTCCTACATAGGCTTTACCGTACATTTTGGCAATACCTCTCTTTATTGGGGCGGATAACTCACATTTCATTATTAAGGTGTCTCCGGGAGTAACCATTTTTCTAAATCTAAAACCATCTACACCTAAAAAATAAGTCCAATAATTTTCTGGGTCATCTACTGTGCTAAGCACTAGTATTCCTCCAATCTGAGCCATTGCTTCTATTTGTAGCACACCAGGCATAACAGGGTTATTAGGAAAATGACCCTGAAAAAAATTATCATTAATAGTCACATTTTTTATGCCCGTTACCGTTTTTTCATCAATATGAATAATTTTATCAATGAGTAGAAATGGGTAGCGATGGGGTAAAATATTGGTAATCTCATTAATGTCGTAAACTGCCGGCATTGAAGGGTCATATTTAGGAGCACTGCTGCTACCTTTTAACATGGCTTTCTTTAATTTTTTTGCAAACTCAACATTGGCAGCATGACCCGGGCGTGCTGCTAAAATTTGCGCTTTTATTGGCTTACCTACTAAGGCAAGGTCTCCAACTACATCTAATAATTTATGGCGAGCAGGTTCATTTTTATAACGTAGGTCAACATTATTGAGTATGCCTTCCTTTTTTACCTCAACCTTGGGCTTATTAAATAGCTCAGCGAGGTGGTCGAGTTCATCTTCTTTTACTACTCGATCTACAACTACAATGGCATTATTTAAGTCACCTCCTTTAATTAGGTTGTTCTTATGCAGCATTTCTAGCTCATGCAAAAAACAAAATGTTCTGCAGGAGGCTACATCCTCTTCAAACTTGCTAATATCATTTAGCGATGCATGTTGGCTCCCCAACACAGGAGAATTATAATCTACCATTACAGTTAATCGATAATCATCTAATGGTAATGCAGCCATTTCAACACTTCGTTCATGGTCGTTATAAAATATACTTTCAGTAACTTCTAAAAAATCTCTAGCCGCATTTTGCTCTTCTAAACCTGCTTCTTTTAATATTTCTATAAACTGTATAGAGCTACCGTCCATAATAGGAGGTTCAGGGCCATCGAGCTTAATTAAAATATTATCAATTTGAAGCCCAACAATGGCAGCAAGGGTGTGTTCTACAGTATTAATCCTTCCTCCATTTTGCTCAATGCTCGTCCCACGCGACACATCAACTACATTGTCTACATCGGCATCAATAATAGGTTGCCCATCTAAATCAATTCGTTGAAATTTTATACCATGGTCAATTGGTGCTGGAGCAAACGTCATAAGGGTATCTACCCCTGTATGTAGTCCAACGCCAGATAAGGTTACTTCTTTTTTTATAGTATGTTGCTTGAGATACATTGATTGTCTAAATTAAGCCTGCAAATTTAGCCTTTTTTCTCTAGTTCTCTGAGCCTTTGATTGATATCTGGTAAAGATTTAAAGAGGGCGTAAGAACTTAGGAATTTTTTAATATCAAACCCTATATATCCGAAGATGGTTTGCCCCTCTTTTTTTATTGATTTTGGAACCCCCGTTTTTGCTGCTACCGTAGTTTTATTGGCTATAGTAATATGACCAACTGTGGCCGATTGGCCACCAAATATGCAATTATCACCAATTTCGGTAGAACCAGAAATGCCCGATTGTGCTGCCATAACTGTGTTCTTGCCAACTTTTACATTATGGGCAATTTGCACTAAATTATCTAGTTTGGTTCCTTCTTTTATAAGGGTGGCATCACCATGAAATGTGGCGCAATCTACTACTGTATTAGCGCCAATACTTACATTATCTTCTAATATCACATGCCCCATTTGTGGAATTGCTTTATAACTGCCATTTTCTTGAGGGGCAAAACCAAACCCATCACTTCCTATTACTGCTCCTGCATGGATGGTGCAATTAGATCCAATAATTGATCCCTCATACAATTTGCTGCCAGCGTAAATTAGGGTGTTGTCACCAACGGTGCAATTATCTCCTACGTATGCATTAGAATATATTTTTACATTGTTTCCAATCTTTACATTTTTACCGATATACGAAAAGGCGCCTCTATAAATATCAGTTCCTACTGATGAGTTTTCTCCAATATATGAGGGTTCTTCAACACCAGATTTACTGAAAGTAACCGCTTTGTGATATTCCTCCAGCAGGGCTGTAAAACTAGCATAAGGGTCTTCAACCCTAATTAAGGTAGCAGAAATTGGTTTTTCAGCTACAAAACTTTTACTTACCATTATCGCCCCAGCTTTAGTGGTATAAATATGTTGCTCATATTTAAGGTTGGATAGGAATGATAATTGGTGTGAATTTGCTTCTTGAATTTTTCCTAGACCTGAAATAATGGTTTCACCATTTCCATCTACTTCTCCATTTAATAGGGCAGCTATTTGATTTACGCTAAATTCCATTGGAAGGCTTAATTATGATTGGTTGGCAAAGTTAAATCATTCATCCAGCATAGGTAATATTTAGTTACAATTTTACTCATTGCTTTAATATTGGGTAAGTCAGCGGTTTTTTCTATGTCAACAACCGACCCATCCTTTTTTAGCAATCTAATTTTTTGATTATGGGCCATATAAGCTGCATTAGAAATTGAACCTTCTTTCATATAAAAGCCAATGTTATTTGCGTTAATTCCTTTTTTGATATACTCTTTTTCTATCCTTTCCTTTAAAGAATCAAAAGGCTCGTTACCCAGTTTTATTTTATATAATTTTCGGTTAATCATAGCATTTGCCAGCATTGACAATATAGTATCTTTAGAAGTACACCATCCTTTTACCGCAGACCAAATATCATAATCATCTAACCTAATAAAATGTGCTAATGTCTCCTTATTTGATTTTAAGCTAGCTAAGTCGGTATTTGACTGTAGGAAATACAATAAGGGGTTTGAGGCAGGTAATATGTTTCCACTCGCTATAAGTTGTTTAGCTCTTATCAATATATTTTTAAGCATTGCATCTGCAGCAATTCCTGTTTTGTGCAAGTAAACTTGCCAATACATAAGCCTTCTTGCACTTAAAAAATTTTCAACACTGTAAATCCCCTTTTCTTCTACAACTATATTGTCATCTACAATGTCAAATAGTTTAATAATTCTATCCGAGCCAATGCTACCCTCAGAAACTCCTGTAAAAAAGCTATCTCTTTTTAAGTAGTCTAGCCTGTCAATATCTAACTGGCTAGAAACTAGCTGGTGAAAAAACGGGCGCTCATATTGATTGCTAAAAATTTTAATAGCGAGTAAAAGTTGATTGTTAAACTGCTTATTTAATTCTTCCATTACTAATAAAGATATTTCTTCATGACTTACGTTATTTAGTAATGTGTATTCTAGGGTATGTGAAAAGGGACCATGGCCGGTGTCGTGAAGTAAAATCGCTATTAATGAAGCCTCATATTCTTTGGCAGAAATATCATGATCTTTTTCCCTTAAGTTATCCAAGGCAAGTGACATAAGGTGCATTGCACCCAAAGCATGATGAAATCGAGTGTGATTAGCTCCAGGATAAACATAGTCAGCTAATCCTGTTTGCTTAATCCTTCGCAACCGTTGAAAATATGGTGTTTCAATGATGTCGTAAATCAATTCGCTCTGAATGCTTACAAAACCATAAATTGGGTCATTAAATATTTTTTTCTTGTTCAAATGCTAACCGTTTTAATGAAAGGTTAAATAAGGGTGGATAATTTCAATTCTATAATAAATGGAATATCTCATAGAATAGTTTGGCATAGATTTCGTTAATCTTGATAACTTTACCTTATTAATATTTTTATATGCAAAAATACAAAATACTTTGGGCCGATGACGAAATAGATTTATTACGCCCACATATTCTATTTCTTGAGAATAAAGGCTATGACGTAGTGCCGGTAAATAGTGGGTCAGATGCTGTGGAGACATGCGAAAAAGAGTATTTTGATGTTGTGTTTTTAGATGAAAACATGCCAGGAATGACCGGGTTGGAAGCTTTGAAAGAAATAAAAGCAAGGCTGCCAAATTTACCCGTTGTAATGATTACCAAGAGTGAAGAAGAATCGATAATGGAAGAAGCTATTGGAGGGCAGATATCTGATTATTTGATTAAGCCTTTAAATCCAAATCAAATTTTAATGTCGGTTAAAAAAATACTGGATAATAAAAGACTGGTTTCGGAGCATACCAATATGGGTTACCAGCAAGATTTTAGAGACATTTCAATGGCTTTAAATGACTACCTCGATTTTGATGAGTGGGCTGATGTGTATAAAAAAATTACGAATTGGGAGCTTGCTTTTGATAAGCAATCAGAAGCAGATATGCAAGATGTTTTGGATACGCAAAAGGTAGAAGCTAATAATTATTTTTCAGGGTATATATCTGATAATTATGAGGATTGGATTCAAAACCCAAACGAAGCTCCTATGCTTTCTCATAATATTATGAAAGAAAAGGTGTTTCCTGCTCTAGGTAAAGGTAAGCCTGTATTTTTTTTAGTAATAGATAATTTACGCTACGATCAATGGCTGATTTTAAAACCTTTTGTTCTTGAGTATTTTAATTTGCAAGAAGAAACTTCCTACTACTCTATTCTACCCACCACAACTGCTTATGCTCGTAATGCTATCTTTTCTGGCTTAATGCCGCTTGATATGGCAAAAAAACATCCAGACCTTTGGGTTGGAGAAGATAAAGAAGGAGGTAAAAATAATAATGAGGATAAATTTATACAAGCGCAGTTAGATAGGGAAGGGCTTGACATTAAATGGAGCTATCAAAAAGTAATTCATACCAACCAAGGTAAAAATTTGGCCGATTCTATCAACAGCCTTATGACAAACGAGTTGAATGTAATTGTGTATAATTTTGTTGACATGCTTTCTCATGCACGTACCGATATGGCTATGATAAAAGATTTAGCACCGGATGAGTCGGCCTATCGTTCTTTAACAAGCTCGTGGTTTAACCACTCTCCTTTATTAGATGCACTTAAACGAATTAGTAATAAAGAGGCAACTCTAATTATAACTACCGACCATGGAACAATTAGAGTAAAACGGCCCTTTAAAATTATAGGAGATAAAAACACTAACACCAATTTACGTTATAAGCAAGGCAAAAGTTTAAGTTACGATAGCGATGATGTGCTAATTGCACGAGATCCTGAAAAATTTAAACTGCCTAAGGTAAATGTGTCTTCCTCCTATGTGTTTGCATTAAAAGATCAGTTTTTTGCCTACCCTAACAACTTTAATTATTACGTAAAGTACTACCGGGATACATTTCAGCATGGAGGCGTATCATTGGAAGAAATGATTATTCCAATAATATCATTAACTTCACGTAATGGAGGGTAGTCTACTTGATAGATTAGAATTATCTTGCGAAAAAGAAGAAGATTTGCTACAAGTAGCAAAGGCATTATTAGTGTTTGCAGGCAAAATTAAAATATGGCTTTTTGTGGGTGATTTGGGTGCGGGTAAAACCACATTAATAAAACAATTATGTTATAGTTTAGGCGTTGCCGATGAGGTTTCAAGCCCTACATTTTCAATAATTAATGAGTATTTGGCTAATGGCAATCAAGTATACCATTTTGATTTTTATCGTCTAAAAAATAAAGAGGAAGCAGTTGATATTGGTGTTATGGAATATTTTGATTCAAATCATTATTGTTTCATAGAATGGCCCCAGCAAGTAGAACAGCTTTTGCCAGATGAGTTGTTATTGATTAGTATAACAGCGCAAGAAAACGGTAAACGGGATATTAAGGTGACAAGATATGAGTAAGCAATCAGGGTTTGAAAAGTTAGCGCGAGAAACAAGTTTGTATCCCCAAGAGCAATTGGAGAGAGTACCCGAAAAACCTAATGTATTGTTTTTAGGAATTCCCAAAGAAATATCATTGCAAGAAAACCGTATTAGCTTAACCCCTGATGCTGTTAATGTAATTATAGCAAATGGGCATAAAATTTGGATAGAGTCGGGGGCAGGTTTAAAAGCGAATTTCTCTGACCAGGAGTACAGTGAAGCTGGAGCAAATATTGTTCAAAGTAGGGAGGAGGTTTATCAAGCGAATGTTATACTTAAAGTTGAACCTCCAACACTCGAAGAAATCGAGTTTCTAAAGCCCAATCAAATTGTGTTTTCTGCACTGCAAATGGCCACAAGAAACGAAGAATATTTTAAACGCCTATCTGCTAAAAAGGTAATTGCCATTGCTTACGAATTAGTAGAAGATAAAGTAGCAGGCAGACCTATTGTTCGGGCGATGAGTGAAATAGCAGGCAATACGGTGATGCAAATAGCGGCAGAGTATTTAACTACCACTAATAATGGTTTAGGCATTATTTTAGGAGGAATTACAGGTGTGCCACCCACAAAAGTTGTCATTCTTGGAGCTGGCACAGTAGCTGAATATGCAGCTCGTGCAGCTTCTGGCCTTGGTGCCGAAATCATGATTTTTGATAACCATATTTATAAATTACGCAGAATTAAGCATGCATTAAGTTTTCAGGTGTTTACCAGTACCTTAGATTCTTCTCATTTGGCGGATGTGCTAAAAGATGCCGATGTGGTAATTGGTGCTTTACGACCTGAAAGGGGAGGGAATAAGATTGTGGTTACCGAAGAAATGGTACAGTCGATGAAAGAAGGATCTGTAATTATTGATTTAAGCATTGACCATGGCGGTTGCGTTGAAACTTCGGAGCTTACAACACATGAGCTTCCTGTGATTGAAAAATACGGAGTTATTCATTACGGAGTACCAAATATTACCTCAAGAGTTGCTCGAACCGCATCTTATGTGCTAAGCAATATTTTTACACCCACTTTATTAAGGTCGGCAGAAGAGGGTAGTTTAGAGGATATGATTTATAATCATAAATGGTTTTTAAATGGGGTATATGCCTATAAGGGAGGGATAACCAGTAGGTATATTGCTAAAAAGTTCAACTTGCCCTTTAAAGATTTAAGCTTAGTAATGGCCGCTAGAGTATAATAATGAAATTTAGTGTACTAATTAGAAAAATTGCGACTGCACCCATCATTGTGTACCAGTATTCAATTTCCCCTCTTTTACCTGCTTCTTGCAGGTATACGCCAACATGCTCCGAATATAGCAAGCAGGCACTTATGAAGCACGGTTTAATAAAAGGAGGCAAACTTGCCATCAAGCGAATAACTAGTTGCCACCCATGGGGAGGTAGTGGCTACGACCCGGTGCCGTAGTTCTTATTCTTCAAACTATACACAATCATTCCAATGCCTGCCATCACAAAGGGGATGCTTAGCCACTGGCCCATATTCAGCACCATTCCTTCTTCAAAAGCCACTTGATTTTCTTTGGTAAATTCATAGGAGAATCTTAAAATGAACATTGTGGTCATTAAAAGACCAAAAAGTAGGCCTGGCGGAGTCTTCATTTTTCGTTTATTCCAAACAGTAAATAGTAATATGAAGATTAAGAGGCTGGAAAAGGATTCATATAACTGAGAAGGTTGACGAGCTACCCCAAAAGTGCTTATTGTGGCAATAAACTGCCCATTTTGCTGGGTTAAAGAATATTCTAATTTATGACTAGCGGGTTCATAAAAATACTCTGATTCCCTTGCAAACACATTATTGATGCCTGACTCCAAAAAAGAGTTAACACTTTTTTCTTCAAAAGGCTTCTTTTTAAAAGTGATATCGACAAGAATAGGAACATTTCCATCGGAGAGCTCTCTGCTATCATCTTTTCGATAGTCTACCTCTTCAATCCATCCATTACCAGTAGGGTCATAGGTTAAGGCATCAGTTGCTTGACGAGCAAAAACCACCCCCCAATCAGAATTAGTTGGTCTGCCAACAATTTCTGAATTTGTAAAATTGCCAAACCGAATTAAGGCTCCAATGAGTCCAACTACTATGGCAATTCGATCTAATATTTGAGGGTAGGTATAGCCTCTATTAAATTTGATAAAAAAGAGACTCCTAATGGAGCCCTCTTGAATATTGAATCGGTATTTTGAGAATAACCAAAGGGCGAAAAAGATAGCTATACCTCCTCCGTGACTTGCCAACCCTCCTTCTCGTAAATTTAAAATTCGTAATGGGTTAGCCAGATAGTCCATTGGTTGGTAGAATAATACATGGCCCAATCGGGCACCCACAATGGTGGCAATGATCAGATATATGGTAACACTTTCAACGTATTTTTCAGCAATTTTCTGTTTCTCTAAATCTGTTCCAGCTTCTTTCTTATGAATATAAAACATTACTTGCTGACTTAATAAAAAGCCCAAAGCAAAAAACAGTCCGTACCACCTAATTGGAAACACCCCAAGCCCAATGCCTGATAAATCTAGAGTAAAAAAAGTAGGATCAAAATTCCAGATGATAAAGCTGAGGGTGTTCATTTTTTAAGGTTTCCTTAAGTTAAATTCAAATATAGAATTTGTAATTCAAATATGTAGCAACAATTGAAGTCATTAATGGTTGGAAGCAATTGTTTGAAGCTCTTCTAGCTCTCGTTTAAACCCACTTGATAATATTGGAAACCTAAACCAAGACCGAGGATCAATATTATAATCATCTAAATGGAATGAAGGGGCTATTCGTTCGCGTTTCCATTGATTTCGAGACCAAAGGTTAAAAAATTTAGTGATATATGAGGCCAGAATTTTCGGTTCATAATCATTTTTTAACTCATTAAATATCTGTTTTGGGCCTTTAGTTTCCTTAATAAATAGCCTCTCAATTTGTTGAAGCAAAGGATATGGCATTAAATCATCCTCATCGGTTTGTGTGTTTTCTAAGGGGCGCAACTCTGCTGAAGGAGCCAAATTGTTAACAAAACTTAAGGCTGTATAGCCTAGGTTTTGTTCAGCCCATGTTAACCAATCAATTATAAATGATTTATGAATTCCCGCAATAGGAGCAAGACTACCACTGCTGTCGCCATCCATGGTGGTGTAACCAACACTGCCTTCGCTTCGGTTAGAAGTGGTTAGCAATAATGAATTGGTGATGTTGGCTAGCATCCAAATAAATGGAGCGCGGCTCCTTGCTTGCACATTTTGCAAGGCTATGTCATCTTGTTGCCAAGTAAGTTTTCTAGCTAGTTGCATTTCTATCGTTTTTACAACAGTTGCAACAGATTCGTCAATTTTCCAATTATAAAATACTGCACCTACAGAATTTGCTAGTTGCTCTGCTGATTGCAACGTCTGAGCTGAAGAATTATCAGAACCCTGATAAGCGGTTATAAGAATATGTCTTAATATTTCTTTGAAATTTAAAACTTTTCCAATAAGGTCAACTCGGTGAATTTTAACTAGAAATCCTTCTATATCCAGTTCTTCTATACCTGTTTTAACCATTTCAGCCACAAGTACAAGGATAGAGGAAGAATCTGCACCACCGCTTAGAGATAGTACAAAGCCTCTACTTCTACTTTTACGTAAGTAATCAAATAGTGCTAGAGTTACAGCTTTCGTAAACTGCTCTTTGGTTGAGAGTTTCGTAGAAACAATTTTTTCTGAAGTGGGGGTATTAAGGCTTAATTCAATACTAGTTAAACAAACAAGTTTCTTACTAAATCTATTACCTGAAGCTTTCAAAAGTCCATTCTGAGCAATAATTACGTCTCCATCATAAATAATGCGCCCAGCTTCGTTGCCCAAAATATTGGTATACACATAGGTGCAACTAAAATCTTTAGAACTCCTAACAACCAATTCTTCTCTTTCAATTTCTTTGTTTAATGCAAAGTGGCTTCCACTGGGGTTTAATATTATATTTACCTTTTGCTCTACCAAACGACAGGCAGGGCGGTCTTCATTCCAAGCTTCTTCGCATATTTCAAACCCGATATGTGCTTCATTTACTTTGTAGGTGTAATCGCCAAATTGGGTGTCTTTCCCATTAATGCTAATTACTGATTGGCCTTGGTTCCAAGGGGTAAACCACCGTTGTTCATAATGAACTCCATAATTGGGTAGTTTTTGTTTGGCCTGAAAACCTAATATATGGCCATCAGACACCAAGGAAACGGTATTATAAATGCTGCTATTATGCCAAACTGGTAAACCTAAAGCAACTGTAATATTTTCAGTGTGCTTCAATATTGTGTTTAATTCTTCCAGCGCTTGCTCCGCCACCCAAGGGGCCAAAAACATGTCTTCACAGCCGTAGCCTGTAATGCATAATTCAGGTAAGCAAAGAACTTCTACTCCATGAGATTTTGCTTGCTCAATGGCATCAATAATATTGGCGGTATTATTGGCCCAGTCTAGTGGAGTTTGGTTTAAAGAAGCACCTGCTATTTTCATAGATTGGTTGTCTAATCCTCTAAAATAGTTTCATACGCTTTGCGCGCAGCAGATTGCTCTGCTTTCTTTTTGTTGGGGCCGTGCCCTTTTACAACAAAATCGTTTTCAATAAATATAGAAACTTCAAATTCCTTAAAATTTCCTTTTTCTACTACATTTCCTGTTTCAAACCGAACTTCTTTACCATTTTTTTGGCTCCATTCAATTATCTGGCTCTTGTAGTTAGTATTTTCATTTATAATCTTGTCGATATTGAAATTAGGCTCTATAAGCTTGTGCAAAATAAAATGTTTGCATTTTGCAAACCCATGGTCTAGGTATATAGCACCAATTAAGGCTTCCATAATATCTCCATAAATTGACTTATGACGATGAAGCCCATTTTTTTTATCTATTAAAATAATTTTCTCAAGCCCAAGTTTACGACCCAGTAAATTTAATGATTCTCTGTTAACAAGCCTTGATCTGATCTCTGTTAGGAAGCCTTCGTCCTTGTATGGATATTTTTTATACAAATACTCGGCTATTATGGCTCCTAAATAAGCATCTCCTAAATACTCTAACCTTTCATACGATTCTTTTCGTCCGTACTTATCCGTCTCTGACGAGGACGAGTGCTTAATGGCTAGTTTATATAGCTTTAAATTTACAGGTTTTCTACCAGCAATTGATTCAATTACTGATCTGAGATATTTTTCTTCGGAGGAGTAAGATTGAAACAGGTTCAGGGCGCGCCTAAATACCTTGTTCACTACTCATTTATTTTTTTAAACACCAAAGATGCATTATGGCCTCCAAAACCAAATGTGTTACTTAAAGCTATATTCACTTCTTTTTGTTGTGCTTTATTTAACGTAAAATTGATTTTGGGGTCTAAGCCCTCATCTACAGTTTCGTGGTTAATAGTTGGCGGAACCAAAGAATTTTGAATGGCTTTGATAGCAGCAATGGATTCTACTGCTCCTGCAGCTCCAAGTAAATGCCCAGTCATCGATTTGGTTGAGCTAACATTTAGCTTATAAGCATGACCGCCAAACACATCTTTAATAGCCAAAACTTCACTTATATCTCCTAGGGGAGTTGAGGTGCCGTGTACATTAATATAATCTACTTCAGTCGGGTCAATATTTGCATCACGCAAAGCATTTCTCATAACAGCTTTTGCTCCTCTTCCTTCGGGGTGAGGTGCAGTTATATGGTGTGCATCTGCTGACATCCCACCGCCAATTACTTCGGCATAGATGTTAGCACCACGTGCTTTCGCGTGCTCATACTCTTCTAAAATTAATGCTCCAGCACCTTCACCTAATACAAAACCATCACGGTCTTTATCAAATGGGCGAGAAGCGGTTTTCGGAGAATCATTTCTTTCAGAAAGTGCTTTCATCGAGCTAAAACCACCCATTCCTGATTCGTTTACAGCCGCTTCTGAACCACCAGTAACGGCAATGTCCATATGGCCTAAACGAATATAGTTGAGCGAATCGATAATAGCATTTGTGCCCGAAGCACAGGCAGACACTGTTACAAAATTGGGTCCTCTAAATCCATATTTAATGGAAATATACCCAGCAGCAATATCTGCAATCATTTTAGGAATAAAAAAAGGGTTAAACCTCGGGATTTTACCGCCTTCTACAAAATTTGTTACTTCGTTTTGAAAAGTACCTAGTCCTCCGATACCAGAGCCCCATATTACACCCGCTCTATCTGAGTCAATAGCTTCAATATCTAACCCAGAGTCTTGCATAGCTTCCTCAACCGCCACCATGGCTAATTGAGTAAACCTATCCATTTTACGTGCTTCCTTACGATTTATAAAATCAGTAGGGTCAAAGTTTTTAACTTCGCACGCAAACCTAGTTTTAAATTTTTCTGCGTCAAAAAGGGTGATTGGAGCTGCTCCACTTACTCCATTAGCCAATCCCTGCCAATATTCATCAACAGTATTGCCTATTGGAGTAAGGGCGCCTAGTCCAGTAACTACTACTCTTCGTAATTCCAAAGTCTTATTTTACGTTTTCTTCCAGATAAGTTACAGCTTGTCCAACTGTTCCAATATTCTCAGCCTGATCGTCTGGAATAGAGATATTAAATTCTTTTTCGAACTCCATAATAAGTTCAACTGTATCAAGAGAGTCAGCTCCTAAATCATTCGTGAAGCTCGCTTCGTTAGTAACTTCCGACTCTTCTACTCCAAGCTTATCAATGATGATGCTTTTTACTTTTTGTGCAATTTCAGACATTTCCTTCTAATTGTTTGGTGAAAATTCGATGCAAAGAAATACAATTCGTTTATAAACTCAAACAAATAGAAAATTATATTTCTCCTCATTTGTTGGTAGCAATTTACAACTTGTTAGTATTAATTGAGTAGAAATATTAAATATTAAAATTTGCTAGCCTGAGAATCCGCTTTGAAATCTCTTATTTTAACAAAATTGTGCAATTATGGCTCTTGTGCTCTTCCAAAGTTTAGTACAAATGGGTGTTTTTTATGGAGAACCTAAAGGGCAAGTTTTGAAAATTAATATTTGAATAAAGTAAATTGTGCTGAATTTTGTAGTTTTTTAAATTCCTATAAACCTATCTTTGTGCTCTGCATGAGCAAGAAAAAATTAGATCTTGAAGTAGAAGTTGAAGCTGCAGTAGTTGGAATTGTTACTTCGTTACAAGATTATAAGCTTGCCTGGAAAATTAACCAAGTATTTAAGATTGAGTTAAAACTAGAAAATGATCTGGAAATTAACTTAGCTAAGGGTAATAAACTTACGCTTAGTAATTATTGTTATCAAACTGATTTTTTTAAAATTGATTTGATAAAGAACAAAGGTATTGACAATGAAAAACTAGCATATCTGGCTAAGGAATTAAAGCAGATAGACTATTTTTTGCTGATTGAAGGTGAAGACTATTTTTTGAAAACCAACGAAGTAGTACAACAGTTACAATCAATTAATGAAATTGCTTTTGTTCAATTAATAGATACAACAAAACTTAAATCGAGGGATAATTTTATTTTCTAATCAATGGACAAAATACTTTTTAATAAAACTAAGGTAATCGCTACTGTTGGTCCAGCATCAAATACAAAAGAAATGCTTAAAAAGCTAATTGTGGCTGGTGTTGATGTGTTTCGCTTAAATTTTTCACACGGCACACATGAAGATCACTCTAAGGTAGTCAAGCTTATTCGTGAGCTTAACACAGAATTAGGCACTCATATTTCCATTCTTCAAGATTTACAGGGACCTAAAATTAGGTTAAATGATGTGGAAGAAGGTTGCATAATTAATGATGGTGATAAGCTTGTTATCACAACCAAAGAGGTGCTCGGTAATTCGCAAACAGTAAGCACTACATACCAGCGGTTACCAAATGATGTTGCCCCAGGGGAGTCCATTTTAATTGATGATGGAAAAATAGAACTTAAAGTAGATTCTGTAAAAGGCATTGAAGTGTGTACTACTGTAGTTCATGGGGGTAGCCTTAAATCCAAGAAAGGTATAAATCTTCCTCATAGTAATGTTTCTGCGCCTTCTTTAACCCCCAAAGATTTAGAGGATTTAAAATTTGGTATTGAATATGATGTCGATTGGATTGCCTTATCATTTGTGCGTGATCCTCTTGATATTATAGACCTAAAAATGAAAATTGAAGCTGCTGGTAAAGACATTAGGGTTGTTGCCAAAATTGAAAAGCCAGAGGCTGTAAAAAAAATAGACGCCATTATTGACGCAACTGATGCCATTATGGTGGCTCGGGGCGACCTTGGTGTTGAAATGGACATGGAAGATGTTCCGATGATTCAAAAGCAAATCATTAAAAAATGTAATGCTGCTGCAACACCAGTAATTGTTGCTACCCAAATGTTGGAAAGTATGATCGAAAATGCCAGACCAACAAGAGCAGAAGCAAATGATGTAGCTAATTCGGTAATTGATGGAGCAGATACAGTAATGCTATCGGCAGAAACAGCAGCAGGAAAATTTCCACTGTTGGCAGTTCAAAGTATGAATAAAATCATTAGATCTGTGGAGTCTAATTATGAAAATATATATTATAAGTATAATTCACCTAATCCAGAATCGCCAGATTTTTACCCTACAAGTTTGGTGCAAAGCTCGGTTCGCTTAAGTGCAGATACTAAGGCCCATGTTATTGCTGGTATGACCTGGTCTGGTTTTACCGCTTGGAAACTATCGGCTCATAGGCCTAAAGCTAATATTTTCATATTTACTGGCAATAAGAAACTACTTACCATGGTTAACCTTATTTGGGGTGTACGGGGCTATTATTTTGAAGGGAATGACACAACTGACGAGGCAATTGCAAAGGTTGAAACCATTCTTAAGCAAGAAGGACATTTGAAAGCTGGTGATGCCTATATTACGATGGCAAGTATGCCAATTAAGAAAAAATATAGGACTAATATGTTAAAGATTAATGTAACAGAGTAAAGCTACGCTGAGGAATAATATTTAAGATTGAAACTCAATTCAATAGCTTCGGCTTACCAAGTTAGATTTATATGTTATTGCTTGGCACCACTAATACAACTTTTTCTTTCTCAACAAATACGGCACCTGCAGGGGTGCCTTTTTTCTTTCGCACATATTTTTTAGGAGTATATAATACCGGACAAAGCGAATCTGTTTTACGTTTAGAGTAAAAAGCGGCCAATTGGGCTGCTTTTTCAATGATGTAGGCAGGGTATACTCTGCCAGGTATTTGTTTAATAACCACATGCGATCCGCTTACATCTTTAGCATGGAGCCATAAATCATCTTTTTTAGCTATTTTCAGGGTAAGTGTGTCATTATGTTTGGCGTTTTTTCCTACCAAAATTTTATACTCATCTATTACAAATTCTTTATATGCTATGGGGTGTTCAATTTTAGTTACAGGCAGCTTCGGGATTTGGTTTTGAAGAAACCTAAAGTCACTGCTATTTTCGATCTTTAACAGTTTTTGTTTAAGTACTTTAATAGATTGTTCTTTTAGTTTTATATTATTCGAAAGCACTGAAATCTCCTTCGCTTCATTTTTAGCTTTTCGATAATACCGCTCTGCATTTTTTTGCAATGTTTGAAGCGGGTTTAAGCGGATAATAATAGCTGTGTTGGTGTAGAAGTTAAACAGTTCAATCGACTTACTTCCTTTAGCCGCTATATGTAGGTTTGCCATAAGCACATCTGCTTTTTGCTTATTACTGCTTTCTTTAGATAGTTCATTTAATTTTATTGATATTTTTTTAATGTAATTATCGGATTTTGTTAATTGGCTATTGATTGGTGCAATTAATCTAGACTTTATAAAGTTCAAAGATTTTTGCCTTGCCTCTAGCTTGAAAAATTTGGTAATAGCTGTTAAAGGGTTTGTAAAGGATAAATGTGCAAGGTTTGTTTTTATTAAATTAAAGCGGTAACCTGAGTTTTCTAAATCGATATAAAACGTAGAGCTATTCAACTCATGTAAGAAGTTGTCGAAAACGGTTTCTTTGTTTGTTGAATTTGAGAGTCTCTCAGATAATAATTGGGCGGTTCGCTTATCTAATGTGGGTATCATTTTTCTAATGTCCCAATCAAGTGATTTTAGAGTTTGATACGAAATGTCAAGGTTTCGGTCGAGCTGGTTAAGGTCGATTTCCTTGTCATGTTTCAAATTACTTTTAAATAGTTCAACAACCTTATTGTTTTTGAAATGAATTATGTTGGATTTATTACCGTAAAGTTTAAATAGTAATTGGTCGTCATTCTCAAAATTTAAAACAAAGGCTCTCTCGTTTGCATAAAGCTTTATGGTGTTTAGCATCTGTCTTCTTACTGAATCAAATAGATTGATTGAGTTTCGTTTTGCTCTATGGTGTTTTGTTGGAAAAGAAAGACAAGAAAATTGGCTTTGAAGAGATGCTTTAATAAAGAAATATTCTTCAGTGTTAAGTCTAAATTCTAGTATGAGTTCATCCTTGTTTTGACTAAAACAACCGGTTAGAACAGAGCCCACTAGTTTGGAAGACAGTTCAGGAATTAACTGTTGGAAGAAATAGTAATTATTATGCATTAAATACTTATTCTCAAGCCATCGTAAGCCAAGCTTACATTGCTTGGCAGTGTAGGCTCAATATCACGAGAAAGCCCGAGCTTATGACTTATATGCGTTAAGTAGGCTTGCTTCGGCTTTAACTCTTTAATGAGCTTTATCGCTTCGGATAAAGTGAAATGAGACAAATGTTTTTCTATTTGGAGTGCGTTTAGTACCAAAACGTTTAACCCTGATAATTTCTTTTTTTCTTTTTCAGAAATGTAGTTGGCATCAGTTATATACGCGAAATTTTCAACTCGAAACCCGAACACTGGTAATTTATGATGCAGTACTTCTATTGGTGTAATTCCAACTTTTTCAATGCTGAAATCTTCATTCAAAATGGGCTTTTTTTCAATGCTTGGTACACCGGGGTACTTAAAAATGGCAAATATATAGGCAAATTCTGTCGTAACTTGCTCTAGCACCTCTATGCGACCATAAAGAGGCATATCTTTGCCTTGGGCAAAATTAAATGATCGTACATCATCCAATCCAGCAGTGTGATCTTTATGCTCGTGGGTTATTAGAATGGCATCCATTTTTGTGATATTATTCACAAGCATTTGTTGCCTAAAGTCTGGGCCTATATCTATGTTTACATGTACACCATCCACTTCAATATGAATGGAGCTTCGAAGTCGTTTATCTTTATAATCAGTAGAAGAACAAACAAGGCAGTCACAGGCAATTACAGGAACGCCTTGAGAAGTGCCAGTTCCGAGAAAAGTGACAATCAAAACTCAATATCAGTTTGAGAAAGCTCAAGAAAGAGCGATTGGTTTTTAGAGCTTAGTTTTTCTGTGTCCACATCAATAGATTTTACAATATCAATTAAGCAATTAATTTTGCCCTCGTGTGTAAAATATTTGTTAATAATGGCTATTTTTTTGCTGTTTAAAATGCAAAAACCAGATTTAAAATTTCCTTTCTCGTATCTCAGAACGAAGTCTGTTTCCGCCATTAAATCCTCCAGCTTATGCAAATACTGTTTGGAATATTTTATTGGCATTTAGTTGGTATATTGATTCACCAATGTTACCAATCTGTCAAAATCTAATGGTTTTTGTAGGTATTCATTAATGCCTACTGCTTTAAACTCGTCTATTGAGTAATTACTAGCATTGCCTGTTATGGCAAAAATTGGAAGGTTGGCAATGGCAGAATCATCCATTGCTCTTATCTTTCTAGTGGTTTCCATTCCATCTAAAATAGGCATGTTAATATCCATTAAAATAAGGTCAAATGTGTTGGATTTTAATTGGTCTAACACAGCTTGGCCATTTTTTACTGTAACTATTTCAAAATTTTGTTGCATTAAAATTTTCTTAGTTAAGTTTAAAATAACTGAACTGTCTTCCGCAATTAATATTTTATTTGCCATTATTTATTAGTTGTTAGGTTATTTTCTTAAAGGTATTTCTAAACTCTTCAAAGTTATCTATAAGTTTGAAAAAATTAGCCTCAAAGGAAGAAATATTATCTTCTATTAAATAGGTTTCCAGCTCTTTCGTGCAATTAGTTAACTTATCCAAGCCCAATGTTCCTGAAGTTCCTTTAATAGTATGCATTAGTTTTTTTAACTCGTTGGAGTTTTTATTAGCTATTTCTAGTTTACAAGCTTTTAATTGAACTTCGGTTTCTTCAATAAAATCTTTGTAAACCGAGTCGATAATGCCCTCTCCTCCATATTTTTTTAATTGTTCTATTACTTGCAAGTTGATCACAGCATCAGAGTTTTCAATGTTGGTTTCGTTCAGTATATTTTTTGTATCTGTATGAAGTAAAACTTTGTTAATTAACAAGTTAGCTCTTATGGGCTTGGCCAAATAATCGTCCATGCCAAGGTTAAGGAATTTTTCTTCATCTTCCTTCATTGCATAGGCAGTCATAGCAATTATTTTAGGCGTTACCGCTAATTTTAGTTTTTTTATTTCATTGGTTGCTTTTATTCCATCCATTCCAGGCATTTGAATATCCATTAGAATTACATCAAATGAATCCTTTGTAACTATTTCTATTGCAATTTCACCACTTTCAGCCAATGTTATATCGCAGCCAGCTTTTTTAAGAATTTCTCCTGCCACCTCTCGGTTAATTAAATTATCATCAACCACAAGCACCTTCGTTTTGGCCAAACTAATTAGAGGCTTTTCTATTGTATTTGTTACCTCTTGGCCAATGGCAGGCTGGAATGTTTCATCTGGAAAAGTAGCTCTAAATGTAAACCAGAAAGTGCTTCCCAATCCTGGGTTAGAAAAAACTCCAATCTGTCCTCCTAATAATGTTACCAATTGTTTTGAAATGGCCAGGCCCAATCCTGTTCCTGCATACGACTTTGTTGTGGATACATCGAGCTGTTCAAAACTCTTAAATAACAGTTTTTGATTTTCTGCTGATATTCCAATGCCGGAATCTCTAACATCTACTCTAATGATTGCGTTTTTATTGTCTTCTTCAATCAGTTCAAAGCCAATATCAATAGAGCCTCCTTTTTGCGTAAACTTTAGTGAATTTGAGACTAAATTTGAAAGCACTTGGATAAGTCTGGTTTCATCTGTATTAATGTACTGAGGTAGTGTTTTGTTAATATGATAATGTAAGTTTACTCGGTTTGTAGATGCTACAGGTGTGAATAAGTCATGAATTTTATCAACAATGTAGGGTAATGAAAAGGTGGATTTTTTTAATTCCATTCTGCCTGCTTCAATTTTAGCTAAGTCAAGTATGTCATTTAAAATATCCATTAAAATATTGGATGATTTTTTTAAGGTGCCAACATAGCCTTTTTGAGTTGGATCCAGCTCCGATTCATCCAAAAGGTCAATCATTCCAATAATTCCATTCATTGGAGTTCTAATTTCATGACTCATATTAGCCAAAAATTGTTCTTTCACTCGTAAGGAATTTTCAGCAATTTCATTGGCATTAATTAGTTGTTGGTTCGTAATCTTGAGTTGTGTAATATCACGAACTACACCTTCGATTTCATAGGGTTCATTTTTGTTATTTTGAACCATTCTGATATTGCAAATACATTGTCTTACTTCCCCATTCTTTTTTAGAATCGATACTTCAACATTCTTTAAATTCTTCTCTGTTTTTAATTCATTAAGAATTTTCTTGGCCCTTGGATTATAGAGGTAAAAATCGTCAATATGCTTTCCTAGAACTTCAAAAGCTTGATACCCAAGTAAATCGTAAATTGAAGGGCTAACCATAATGATGCTACCATAAAGGTTGCACCTGAAATATAAATCTTGAAATGATTCAAAAATATTTCTAAACTTTTCTTCACTTTTTAAAAGAGCTAGTTCGGAATGCTTTTTGGGAGTTATATCTTGCGCAATTCCTGAAACTTCAACAATATTATTTAATTGTGTATAAATTGGATTGAGGTGAACTTCCTTCCAAATAATGTTATTATGGTCATCTTTTAGACTTATTTCAAACTGAAGCTTTTCGCCTTTAAAAGCTCTTTCGTATTTACTTACCCAAAAATTTTTGAAACCACCACCAAGGTCTATACTTTGCTTATTCTCATGTGGTTCTACATCATGATTAATAAAATTTGCTTCAAAGTAGTTCTTATTAAACGAAGTTACCTCTAACTCCTTGTTAACCGACCAAATTAAGTGCGAACTACTATCGAAAATGGCATTTAGCTGAGCAGTTTGATTTTGGAGATCCTCCCTAGTTTGCGCCATTTCTATGGCCATAGCTATTTGCGAAGAAGCAAAGTCTAACACACTCAAGTCTGCTTCGGTGTATCTGTATCCTTTAGAATAGGATTGAATAGCAATAACCCCAATTACTTTATTGGGTGTTTTTAGAGGCACTCCAAGCCAATGTTCTGGTAGTTCCCCTAAAATTTCAATCTTATGTTCGTTTTTTAAATTTAATAGCTCTCGTTTTGTAAGGCCCAAAGGCTTACCATACTTTATGGCATATTCTGTAATTCCATTAGAAATTGGTCTGGTAGTTCCGCTTTTAAATGTTGAGTCTTTATCTAAAAAGTAGGGAAAATGAATTTCATTTTCTTCACTATCAGGGTTATACAGTGCTATGTATAAATTTTCGCAGGCGATTACTTTTTTTAGTTCTTCATGAATGTTTTTATACACCCTTTGCAAGTCAGTATTTTCAGCAATTTGATTTGAAATGTTGAAATAAAGGCTTCTGACTTTCTCAGATTTAACTTCATCTGTTATATCGTTAAAAATACATTGATAAATAAAGGGGTTGCCCTCTTTTTGCTCTAAAAGTAAGTAGCCTTTTAGGTAGTAATAGTTATTATTAACTTTAGACTTTACCTTTAAAAACAGTCGGTTGAAGCTGTTTTTTGTGCTTAGTTGGCCAAGTGATTCTGAAATTATGCTACTTGCTTCTTCTCCTATTAGGGTAGCTAAACTAAAACTTGCCTCAGGAGTGTCAACATATCCTAAACTCTCTTTCCACTTCTCATTAACATGAATTACTTGTTTACTAATGTCAAGTATTATTATGAGTTCGTTAGCAATTTTATAAAGCTCTTTTAAACTATGGTTTGAAGTATCAAATTTTTTCTTAATAAAATTCCTATATATGATGTTATCACTTAGAATGGCATAATAATACGTGTTTAGGAAACTGTTTTTAAGCTGAATTACTTTCAAGTTTAAATCGAGGCTTTGCGTTGATTTTGGCTGGATTAGGAAAGGAAAATCTTGAAAATCCAAGTTTTCAGCAGTATCAATAAATCCTACTAGCTTCTCTAGTTTTTTTAGCTCTTTAGGTTTAAACAATATGTTAATGTCTTTCCCAATCAAATCTTCAATATTATAACCCAATAAAGTGGCTAATGGCTTTGTTACAAACCTAATTTGCCCCTCCGAGTTGATAATCAACGTGAGAAGATTTGTATAACTTATTTGAATTGGTGTTTCCTGTTCCAATGTATTTCTATAGAATGCTACTAAAATGAATATTCATGTTTAAAACCTGAGTCTGACCTAAGGAATGCTGTCAGCTTTAAGTGAAAATTTCATAAACAACTCAAATTTATGCAGGACTAACGAGTTAATTCAAGGAAATTTGAGGAAGTTTAGGGAAATTTCACAAAAGCCCTAAGGGAAAATATCTAGCAGGCAATCTTTTAGAAATAAAAATCTTAAAATAATCCATTATTTTTTCGCATTTTATTTCTAAAACCTCACCAACTACCTTATTTTCTGACAACGTTTCTTCGGTCAATCTCATGTTGCAAGTAATAAATTAGAATTTTAAGACGATATTTTGAAGGAATTCAGCTAAAGTATATGAATAAAAAACATTTAATAGTTGTTGTGGGTCCAACGGCAGTTGGTAAAACTGCATTAACGGTACAGTTAGCAAAACACTTTGGGGTAAAAGTATTAAACGCTGATTCTCGTCAAGTTTTTAAGGAACTATCTATAGGAACAGCGAAGCCAACATTAGATGAGTTAAATGGTATTCAACATTTTTTTATAAATGACCGAAGTATAAAGGATGAGTTTAGTGCTGGGCATTTTGAAAAAGAAGGGTTAACGATTCTTAATGAAATATATAAAAAAGAAGATGTTGCTATTTTAAGTGGGGGCTCAGGGCTATACATTGATGCCCTTTGCTTTGGGTTTAGCAATATTCCTAAAGTTGATAGTAGCATACGACTAATGTTAAAAGAGCGGGAAAATGAAGAAGGAGTGAAGCAGCTTTTTAAGGAGCTTCAACTCTTAGACCCTGATTATGCTAAAAGTATAAACCCCGAAAACCAACAACGAATAATACGTGCCTTAGAAATATGCATTGGTACTGGTAAACCATTTTCTTCCTTTAGAACAGGAAGTAAAGAACAACGCAGTTTTAATTTAATTTTTATTGGGTTAGAATTACCACGAGAGGTTTTATACGATCGAATAAATGCAAGAATGGATGAAATGATTGCCAATGGACTTTTTGAGGAGGCAAAATTAAATGAAGATTATAAACATATTAATGCCCTTAAAACCGTAGGCTATAGTGAAATTTTTGGTTTCTTCGAGGGTAAGTACGACAAGGGAGAAGCCATTCGATTGTTAAAAAGAAACTCTAGAAGGTATGCCAAACGACAACTAACTTGGTTTAAAAAAAATGATTTGGTTCAATGGTTTGAGCCGAGTCATTTAGATAAGATTATTGATTACCTAGTACCTAGAATAAGCAGCTAGATACTAAGTATCTTCATCGCTCGTAATAAATCAGGGTTTAATATTTTTCTTTTAGAAATAGCATCTTTTAATGGAGTAAAAGTTAATTTGTCGTTAACAATACCAACCATTACATCTTTTTTGCCATCTAACAGTCCTTCTACAGCACCAAGCCCTAAGCGGCTGGCTAATGTTCTATCAGTTGAAGTAGGAGAGCCTCCCCGTTGAATATGCCCTAAAATAGTTACCCGAATATCTTTATCTGTAATGGTTTTCTTAACTGCATTGGCTAGTTCAACGGCATAACCTGGGTCATCTTTTTCAGCCACAACTACAATGGAGAACGATTTATCTCTACGAATGCCGTCTTGCAAATTATTAACTACATCCTCAGCAGTAGCATCTTTTTCGGGTAGAATTACGCTTTCTGCACCACCTCCAATAGCACTTTGTATGGCAATATAACCAGAATCACGGCCCATAACCTCAATAAAAAAGATGCGACCGTGCGAATCTGCTGTATCTCTAATTTTATCAATAGCATCTAATGTAGTATTTACAGCGGTATCAAACCCAATGGTTTTATCTGTTCCAAAAATGTCGTTATCAATAGTGCCTGGTACGCCAATAATTGGAATTCCGTATTCTTCGAAAAAAATATTGGCTCCTGTAAAAGTTCCGTCTCCACCTATGGCAACAATTCCTTCTATACCTTTAGCGCTTAAATTATTAAAAGCCAACTTTCTTCCGGCCTTGGTTCTAAAATCTTGACTTCGAGCAGATTTTAACATAGTGCCACCATGTTGTAAAATATTGCTTACCGAGTGTGATTCCATTTTTGAAAATTCTCCATCAATCATTCCTTGAAAGCCATGGTAAATTCCATAAACTTCTATTTCGTAGTAGATTGCGCCCCGTACTGCAGCTCTAATGCAAGCGTTCATTCCAGGGGAGTCCCCACCAGAGGTAAAAACGGCAATTCGTTTCATAGTATTTGTATCAAATTATGCCCAAAAATGGTAATATCTTTTTAAATGGACGTCTGTAAACGCTAAATAAATTCAATATTTTTTATTGCAATCGTTTTCGGTCATTCAAGTTATAACTAACCGTGAACTATTTCTATCTTTGTACTCTCAATTATTTTGCCTAAAAATGATAAAAAAAAAGGTGCTCATTATTACTTATTATTGGCCTCCGAGTGGAGGTGGTGGAGTGCAGCGTTGGCTTAAAATGGCTAAGTATTTATCTGGGTATGATTGGGAACCTATCATTCTAACACCAGAAAACCCTGATTTTGAATTGCAAGATGAAAGCCTGCTAAAGGATGTTGCTTCGGAAACCACAGTACTTAAATTACCTATTTGGGAACCCTTTGGTTTATACAGAAAATTGATGGGTAAAAAGGCCGTGCAAAAACAAGGGGTGGTTGATACCAAAAACGAATCATTATTGGGTAGGTGGTCGCGATGGATTAGAGGCAATTGGTTTATACCCGATGCACGATTGTTTTGGGTGCGACCGGCCGTTAACTATGCAGAGAAATACCTGCGAAAGAATCCTGTTGATGTAATTATTACCACGGGGCCACCGCATAGTATGCACTTAATTGGTATGGAGCTTAAAAGAAGAACAGGCATTAAATGGATTGCTGATTTTAGAGACCCCTGGAGCGATTGGGATGTGTTGCCTCAATTAAACTTGACAAAAAAATCGTGGAAACGACATAAAAAATTGGAACATCAGGTAATGCAACAAGCAGATAAAGTACTTACCGTTACCCATAACCTTGCGAAGCAAC
>JAKISE010000024.1 GCA_021648745.1 Cyclobacteriaceae bacterium | reverse complement strand
ACTTTTACCTTCATGTAATTTTAGAATAATGCGTGATCGTATAACATAGCGATAATCCAGTTTGCCCGATCTTGACATAATTTTTAAATCATTCTGGACTGTCTGTTCTATTTTTAGAGGTTTTCCTTTTCTAGCCATACCGCAAAGATACAACTATTCTTAAATTAGTTCGCTTTATTGGTATTCTTTACACTAGGCCTTTGGATACTTCTTAAACCAGCTATTCACCTTCAGTTTAATAACACCCAATACGGCTTCTTTAAAAATACCTGATGACATTTTAGATGTTCCTCTGGTGCGGTCGGTAAAAATGATGGGGACTTCTTTTAATTTGAAACCATGTTTCCAGGTTTTAAATTTCATTTCAATTTGAAAGGCATAGCCCACAAACTTGATATTATCCAAGTCAATGGTTTCGAGTACCTGCCGTTTAAAACATTTGAACCCAGCCGTGGTATCCTTAATAGGTATGCGTGTAATAAATTGCACATACTTACTAGCAAAAAACGACATTAACACCCTTGACATAGGCCAGTTAACCACATTAACACCAGTTACATACCGAGAGCCTATCGAAAGGTCATTCCCATCTTTAGCACAGGCACTATAAAGTTTTATAAGGTCGTTTGGGTTATGCGAAAAATCTGCATCCATTTCGAAAAGGAATTCATACCCTTTTTCTAAGCCCCATTTAAACCCAGCAATGTAAGCAGTACCTAATCCGTGCTTTCCTTGTCGTTCTAAAAGATGGATTCTATTAAAATTACTTTCAATTTTTTGCATTACAATAGCAGCTGTGCCATCAGGTGAGTTGTCATCTACTACCAACACATCAAATTCTTGCTCTAGGTTTAAGACAGCATCGATTATATCAGAAATGTTTTCCTTTTCGTTGTACGTTGGTATAATGACAAGTGCGTTGTTCAAAGTAGAATAAAATAAGCTCCAAAAATAGAACCTTAAAATAAAGGTTTGGCTAAAAATAATAATTTATTGAAAATACGGCTTTAACTTTATACTATAAAACTATTTTTTTAGTAAAGAAATGTTTTCTATGAAAAGAGCTGTATCTTTTTTTGGTTTGTTGATTGTTTTAAATTTTCCAATTTCCTGTGATGTTGGATGTGGAGATTTCAAAAAGGAAAAACCGTCTATTATTGTTAATTTTTCTTCTGAAATAGGAAGTTATTATGACAATTATTTTCGTAAAGAGGAGTCAACGGATTTTATGGTGGCAGCAATTAGGTTGAATATTGACTCCGTAGAATACATTAATGTCCTAGCTAGTATCATTAACCCATTTATGAGTACAGCGGTAGCATTTCATTGTGAGCCAGCACCACCCAACCCAACTCAAGCATTGAGTGAAATTAGCATTACTTCAGATCAGAACATTTCACACAATGGTACCGAATTTAAAAGTGGGGACAATTTGAATGAATTATTTATTATTTCAAGGTATAGATATATTGAAATTAGTATTGAAAATTTTCTGAAGGACAAGAACGATATTGGTAGTTCATTTGGACATTTGAATGATTACCTTATTTTTAGATTTGCCACTAAACCAAATTTGCCTATTTCTCAAAAATTTACTTTTAGGCTTACATTTAGTGATGGTGCAGTTTTCGAAGTAGAATCACCTATTTTTATTGTTGATAATTAACCCAGTTTTTCTGTTATGAAAAAGATTATTTCCCTAGGTGGATTATTTGTTGTTCTCAACTTGCCATTTGGGTGCAACCCATGTGGTCCGTTTGACAACAGGCCTTATAAAATTGTTTCCATGAGCCCGTTTGTTGGTTCGGTTATTGAAAGTGCATTTACTGATGATTTATCAACTGAATTTGAAATAGCTGCTATTAGAATAATGATAGATGAGACTGAAAGGGTTGGTATCAATAGCCCTGTGAATTTATGGGTAACGAATGGTGCTTATGCTTGTTCTCCCCCTGACCCAAATGTTCAAAGATTAATTTCCATCAATATTATTTCAGGGGGAAACATATCATTTGGTGGAATTGAATACCCTGCTGAAGGTTCTATAAATTCATTATTTAAGATTTTAACCTTTGATGGGGCCATGCCGGTTGAAGAGTTTAATGGATCGCCTAATTCACAAGGTTTTAATTTTGCTTTTGGGCATGATGCTATTTTATTTCAATTTATAGCTAAACCTGATATCCCAGTTTCTCAAAAAATTGCATTTACCTTTACGTTTGATGATGGCCTCGAATATCAGGTATTAACTCCCGTATTTGAGGTAGATTAGTTTCAAAGCCTTTTCATCATAATATTCTTAAATCAAGCCTGAATTATTTTAATTTTAGGCTTATGCAAGTAGCTTTGCAGCCAAATAAAAAATCAGTAGTGATCCAACCAAGTATTAAAAATGAAACCGGCCGTTTGCGCAAAGTTGTATTAGGCTTGGCAGATGATTTTGGAGGCGTACCAGCTCTTGCCGAAGTAAACGATCCTAAATCAAAGGAGCATGTCTTAAAGGGCAGTTTTCCTACCCAGGAGGCAGTGTTAAATCAAATGGATAGCCTTAAAAAGGCCATCGAAAAATATAATGTCGAGATTCTCGAGCCTGATAACATAATAGGCTTAAACCAAATTTTTGCACGTGATATAGGGTTTGTATTAGACGAAATTTTTGTGGTACCTAATATTACCTTGGGTAGAAGGAAAGAAGTAGATGCCCTTGCCTCCATTCTCGATCAAATTCCTGCTGAAAATATTTTAAGAGCACCTGAAGACGTTCGGTTTGAAGGAGGAGATGTTATCCCTTGGAACGAAGCTCTTTTTATAGGATACTCCAAACAACCTGATTTTGACAAATATATAGTTAGCAGAACCAATACGGCTGGCATTGAGTTTTTGAAAGAAAATTTTACCAACTGTAAGGTTATAGCAGTGGAGCTCAAAAAATCAGATGATGACCCAAGGCAGAATGCACTCCATTTGGATTGCATTTTTCAACCTATTGGTACCGATAAAGCCATCGTTTTTAAGGAAGGATTTAAATACGAATCTGACTATCAAAAGATAGAAAATTACTTTGGTGCAGCAAATTTAATTCAAATTACACGTGACGAAATGTATGAGATGAACTCTAATATATTTTCAATTAGTCCAACCGTTATTATTTCTGAAAAATCGTTTACACGCCTTAACAAAATATTAAGGGAACTTGGTTTTACCGTTGAAGAAGTAAAATATGATGAAATTGCTAAAATGGAAGGCCTTTTTCGCTGCTCCACTTTACCTTTGGTAAGAGAGTAAAAAGACACAAGACGTTAGATTATTAGACATAAGATTGGATGAAAAATCTTTTGTCTAAAGTGGAGTGTTATCTTTTGTCCAACGTCTAATAATCTAACATCTTAATAATGGCAGAGCAAATTACAAATAACATCTTAATGATTCGTCCGATTGCTTTTCGAATGAATGAGCAAACAGCCGTCAATAATTATTATCAAAAAGTTTTGGCAGGACTCGATTCCAATCAAATTCAGGCAAATGCTCTTAAGGAGTTTGATTATTACGCGGATAAATTGAAAAGCATTGGCGTTAATGTAACCGTTATTAATGATACAATCGAGCCGTCAACACCAGATTCTATTTTTCCAAATAACTGGGTGTCTTTCCATGAAAGTGGCAAGGTGGGTTTATACCCCATGTTTGCTGAAAACAGGAGGTTAGAAAGGAGGCAAGATATCCTAGATAGTTTAGTTGAGCAAGGTTTTAAAATTGAAGAGGTAATTGATATTACTAAGTATGAGCAAGAAGGAAAGAACCTTGAAGGTACAGGTAGTCTTATTTTAGATAGAGAAAACAAGTTGGCCTACGCGGCCATATCGGAGCGTACAAACCGAGATGTACTTAAAGTTTTTTGTGAAAAGTTTAAGTACAAGGCTGTTGTTTTTCACTCGAATCAAACAGTAAATGGTGATCGTTTGCCCATTTATCATACGAATGTAATGATGTGTGTGGCTGATCGATTTGCCATTATTTGTGCCGATAGCATAGATGATACCACCGAAAGAACTAACACGTTGCAAGCGTTAATATCTTCAGGCAAAGAGATAATTGACATTACTGAAGACCAAGTAAACCGATTTGCTGGTAATATGTTGCAAGTTGTGGGCAAGGGAGGGCAGCCTTATCTAATTATGTCAACTGCGGCTTATACTAGCCTAACAGAAGAGCAGATTAGTACAATTAAAAGCTATTCCCCTATTGTGCATAGCTCGCTCGATACCATCGAAGCTCTTGGTGGTGGCAGTGCCCGTTGCATGATGGCCGAAGTCTTTTTGCCTAAAAACTAAAAAGTTGTGCTGAGCTTGTTTCAGCATCTATTTCTAATAATGAAAGTTTGCCTGAGGTGTTTTTTAACAAACTTTCATTCGCAAGCTTTTTCAAAATCACTAGGACTAATATTGACTCCCTGACGTTGAGCAAATCGCAAATACTCACAAGCAATGCCTGTTTGCCCAAGTGCTAAATATGACCTGCCTAATTGAAAAAGAATTCGTCCATTATAAGGGTCATTTTTTAAAATAATAAGAAAATCTTCAATGGCTTCTGCGTGCTTGCCCAAAAGTTGGTAGCACAGCCCACGATTATAATAATCAGACTCATTATTGGCTTCATCAATTAACAGATAGGTATAAATTTTCTGAGCTTCATTATAATTTTCTAACTTGTTTAAATAAATAATGCCTAAGTGATTATAAATTGTGTCCTTATTAAATTTATAGCTAAGGCTGTTTAAATATGATTTTTTAGCGTCTTTATACTGATTTACGTGTTCATACCCTATTCCTTGTAAATAATAGAGCCTGGCAGATTGTGCTGAATCTGGCTCATACTTGAGTCCTGTTTGGCTGTGGTCAATCATTGCATTATAGCTTCTTATTTGCTGATTTAACTCTACAATTTTAATAGACGCTTCTACGCTTTTGCTGCCCCAATCTCGGATGGCTAATTGATACAGCCTAAAGGCTTCATTATAATTCTCATTTGCTTCAGCTATAGATGCCTGACGGTAATAATAGCCAGAAGAATAATAATGCATAGCCCTAATACCTATAAAAATTAGCAAAATAGCAAGTATCACTGCTCCCCAACCTTGCAGTTTTGTTTTTGTTGAGTACGTATAGCTTGTGTTCGAAGCGCTACCTCGATAGCGGTAGCGGAAAGAAGAAGTCCTTCGTCTAGGTCGAGCAGGAGGATTATAAGAAGTTGTAGTAGAAGTGTTATAGTTTCCTAATAAACGTTGGTCGTAAACAGCTTTTTTTTCAGGGTTAGAAAGCGTTTCATAGGCAACATTTATAGTCTTTATCAACTCATCGTTTCCAGAAGTATTTACATCAGGGTGATGTTTTTGAACCAGTTTTCGATAGGCTACTTTAATATCTCGCTGAGTAGCGCTAACCGGGATATTAAGGATGCTGTAATAAGTGGAGGCCATTTACTTTATTCTGTATTTTTTGCCCGGTAAGGCAACAATAATGTTTTTAAACTCAAGGTTTAATAGGATCGATGCTAGCTTGCCAATTTGAATTTGCGATTTCCAACTGATTTCATCAACATGCAATTCTGAATCTCCTAATAATTGAAGTATAACCCATTCTTCTGGATTATAGTCTTGTTCTATTAATTCTGTAGGGTTTTTAGAAGCAGTTTCGTTTGTTGTTTCCCAACCAAGGTAGAATGCAATGTCTTTTCCTGAACTTACTAACTGCGCAATATTGTTTTTTATTATGTTATTACAGCCCACTGTATTTTCATTTTTGAGGTTGCCAGGTATAGCAAAAACTTCTCTATCATAGTCTCTGGCTAAGTAAGCAGTAATTAAGGCACCCCCTTTCTTGCCTGCTTCTACCACTAGTGTAGCTTCTGACAGGCCTGCAATAATTCTATTTCGAGCAGGGAATTTTGACGGATCGGTTTTGGTATGGGGAGCATATTCGGTGAGTAAACCTCCATTTTCTATCATTTTGCCTGCTAATTTGGTATGGATGGCTGGGTATACTTTTTCAATGCCAGTAGCCATTACGCCATAGGTGGCTAGTCCGTTGGCTAGGGCTTCATTATGTGCTTCAATATCAATGCCGTATGCTAAACCTGATATAATAATGGGATTATAAGGAGCTAGGTCTTTAATAATTTCCGCTACGTTTTGCTTACCTTCTTTGCTTGCTTTTCTAGTGCCTACAATGGATATATATCTTCTCTTTTCAGGCAGAACATTTCCTTTTAAGTAGATTATGGATGGGCTATCAGGTAATTGCTTTAAAAAAGATGGGTAATCTTTATCCGTATAAAACAATAAGCTAATGTTATTATTTTGGCAATAATGCAGAGCCTTCTCTGCTTTTAAAAATGCTTGCTTATGGTCTAAAATGCTTTTAGAGGCATGGCTGCCTATGCCAGGAACCTTCTCAAGTTTTCCTTTAGTTGTAGTAAAAATTTTTTCGGCAGAACCGCAGTAACTGATCAGTGATTTTAGAGATATATCACCAATACGTGGCAAAAAGGTTAGGGCAAGCTGTGCAAGCTTTTGGTCAGCCATGTTACATTTGACCTTTCAGCTCTATAAGAAATTTCTTTACGTTTTTAAGAGATTCGATGGCATCTAATTTATTTTGCAATTCTTCAGGATTTTTTTTGAGCATTTCTTTGGCTCCATTTAAAGTAAATCCTCGGTCTTTAACTAAGTGATAGATTAGTTTAATTTTTTCAATATCAGTCTTAGTATATTGTCTATTGCCTTTTTTGTTCTTTTTAGGATGCAAAATAGAGAATTCACTTTCCCAAAACCTAATGAGAGAAGTAGCCACGTCAAAGCGTTCGGCCACCTCACCAATGGTGTAGTAAATCTTCTCTATTTCTTTTTCTACGTAAGGCATTAATTTAAATTATTTGTGAAGATAAAAAATATTCCCTGATTCATCAACAGAAATTTCGCTTTCAGGCAAATCTTCTTCACTTAATTTTTTAATTAGCTTAATTACCTTGTTATTTTGGTCAGGAACAGGGTATCCTCTTCCAACTTGTTTAGCCGCTAATAGCTTACCTTGTATAAATTCACCTTGCGCATTTATACTTACTCTAATAATTGGAGCTAGCCCATTATTGCCGCTTAAGTTAAAGCGACCATAGGTGCAAAAATTACCTAAGCTATAGGCGATAAAACGCTTTTTATATACTTCAACTGCTCTTGGCACATGAGGGCCATGGCCTAAAATTACATCTGCGCCTGCATCAATCATGACGTGGGCAAACTGATGTACATTACCTCTATTTTCATTATAAAAATATTCCCTTTTCTTAGTTACGTGGGTGTATTTGCTTCCTTCGGCTCCCCCATGAAACGAAACAATAATTATATCTACCAATGAATCTAAATGTTGAATGGTACGTTTGGCAGAATCCAAATTATTAATACTTGGCGTGCCTACATTGGGTGCAAATGCTGCAAAACCATAAATCATGCCGTCAATTATAAAAGTGGTATAGGCTTGGTTGGCATTTCCTGCATAATTTATTTGGAGGCTGTCTAACATTTTGCTTGTGTTATTCCTGCCTGCAGTGCCAAAATCACCAGCATGATTATTTGCCACACTCATTACATTAAAGCCTGCTTCTTTAATTCTTTCCAACATATACTCCGGACTGCGAAAGATGTAGCATGTTTTAGGATTCTTGCAATTTTTATGAATGCCTCCTTTATTTAAGATAACACCTTCTAAGTTGCCAAAAAGAATATCGCCTCCTGCTAATAAACTGTCTACTTGTGCTAATTGGTCTTTGCCTTCATTAGGTGGTAAGTAACTGTCATTTGGGTAATTGGTGCCAAGCATCATATCCCCAACGGCAGTAATAATTATGGTATCTTTTAGTAGTCGATGGGCGAAAATGTCAACAGAGTCTTGTACTTCAATAATTATAGTATCTGCTTTGGGCAGTTCTACTTGCACCGTATCCACAGGAGTTGTGGTTGAAGGTGTTTTGGCTATTTTTTGTGTTTTACACGAAAAGGCTAAAATTACAATTGAAATAAAAAAATATAACTTACGCATAAACTAGTTGAAATTTGCCGCAAATAAACAGAAAAAGAATTAGATAGAATTATACTAATTTAGTCCATTGGAGCTGCATTCTCTTTGGCAAGCAGGAGCATTTTGTCGTAGGCTTCTGGGTTTAGCTCCACTTGAAAGTAGCCAATAGGATTAACTTGTTTTCCATTTTTAATTACTTCGTAATGCAAATGAGGGCCAGCAGATCTGCCTGTGCTCCCCATAAACCCAATTAATTGACCACGTTTGACCATGTCTCCCTCTTTTACTGCAAATGCATTGCCTCTTTGTAGGTGGGCATAACGAGTTTTATACCCATTACCGTGGTTAATCATTATTTGATTACCAAATCCACCCAAAGTCATTCTTGCCATTTCTATTTTGCCATCGGCTGTTGCATAAATAGAATCGCCTCGGTCGGCCATAAAGTCAAATCCTCTATGTTGCATATATCGTTTTAATACTGGGTTCAATCGCATTCCATACACTGTTGAGAGCCTGTGAAGCTCTTTATGAGAAACGGGTTGTATTGCTGGTATATGCGACCAATTCCAGTTTCTGCCTTCTGCATATTTGGTAAGGGTATCAAATGATAATGCCTGAATCGACAGTTGTGCTTTTAGTTTCGCAATTTTTTTATATTGTTCAACAACCTGAATTTTAAAAATTAGTTTTTTTATCTCTTCATTACTTAAAATTTCGCTACCTCCAATACCAGCATTTCTAATTTGTAGTGATAATGAATCAAGTTCAAGGATTTCACGTAATTCTTCATCATCTACCTGCATTACTTGCAAGGCCATTTTAATGTTGCTTTCTTCTATTGAAAGATAAGCCCATTGCTCGTCAAGTAAATGACGTTCAGCGTTGTGGGCAATTTCTTTGGGCGTAGGGAAATATTTAAAAACGGCCAATACACCTATTGTAGCCACAATTACTGTGCCCAAGAAGTATAATAGTGCACGCTTAGTTTTTTGAGCAAAACTAAGCTCTATTGGTTCGTAAGTACACGAATCCTCGTTATATTGGTATTTGGTTAAGCTCATTAAGTAATTCAGGTCTAACAGGAACAAGCGCCCTAAGATAGGTTAAAAAAATGTAATTATCCTAATGATTGATTTTCTCTAGAGGCCAAATCAAGCAATTTTTGATACTCTTCATCCGTAACATCTTGTATTATATATTGAATTGGGTCTATTTTTTTACCGTCCTTCATGATTTCATAATGGCAATGTGGGGCGGTAGAGCCACCAGTACTGCCAACGTAACCTATTAAATCACCTCTCTTTAAGGCCTGTCCTTTTTTAACTGTTATCATTTGCATGTGAGCGTATTTGGTTACATAGCCAAACCCGTGGTCAATTTCTACTTGATTGCCATATCCGGTTTTTCTATAGCTATTTATTGCTTTCTTAACTTTTCCTGCACCAGTGGCATAAATAGGCGTGCCTCTAGGAGCTGAAAAATCTAGCCCAGTATGCATTTTTTTAATTTTGTATATGGGATGGATTCTTAACCCAAAACCTGAGGCTAGCCTTGTTAGTTCTTTGTTATTTATAGGCTGAATGGCAGGAATAGCCGCTAACATTTCTTCTTTATGAAGTGCCAAATCTATTATTTTATCATACGATTTGGTTTGAATATACATTTGTCGCTTTAACTTGTCTAGCCGGTTAAAGTTATCAACAATTAGATCTTCTTGAATTAGTTCTTTGTTTAATAACTCCTTGTATTTAGTACTCCCGCCTGCTCCCGCAATTCTCATGCTCGTAGGAATTGGATCAGCTTCAAATATTAATCGGTACACATTATCATCTCGCTCTTGCAAATTTTGCAGCATGTCTTGTACATCACCCATTTCACGATCCAAAATGTCATAATGAAGTTTCAATTCTTCATTTTCTTTTCGTAGTACAATTTCTTTAGGCGATTCAAAATAACGATTGAACACCAACAAAATGCCAATAGCTATCATAAGAGCTACTGTTAAAAATCCTAGTAAGTTAAGTGCAACATCCCAAGCGCTAATAGAAACACGTTCGTACTGGCATGTTTCGGTATTATAGATGTATTTTATTCTTGCCATTTAATTAGGCTTACGGTATTTGTTCTAATAATTTTGCCACATAATAATCTGCAAAGGTAATATAATTGAAGTTTAATGCATAGAACTGTGAGTGTTAAACAGTTTGGTGAAAGTGATTTAAGTATGAATGCAACTGAAATAAGAGCTAAATTTTTAGATTTTTTTGAACAAAAAGGACATAAAATAGTGGCTTCGGCACCCTTAGTAGTTAAGGACGACCCCACTTTAATGTTTACCAATGCTGGAATGAATCAGTTTAAAGATTATTTTTTAGGAAACAAGAAGGCCGAAAATACACGAGTGACTGACACCCAAAAATGCTTACGGGTTTCTGGTAAACATAATGATTTAGAGGAGGTTGGAATTGATACCTACCACCATACCATGTTCGAAATGTTGGGTAATTGGTCGTTTGGAGATTATTTTAAGCAAGAGGCTATTGAGTTTGCGTGGGAGCTCTTAACCAAGGTGTTTGAACTACCAAAAGAAAGGTTGTACGCCTCCTATTTTGGAGGAGATGTCAAAGAAAAGATGGCGGCTGATGAAGAGGCAAAAGCTTTATGGGGAAAAATATTGCCCGAAGATCATATTTTAAGTGGTTCTAAAAGCGATAATTTTTGGGAAATGGGTGAAACTGGCCCTTGTGGCCCTTGCTCTGAGTTACATATAGATATGCGACCTCAATCAGAGATTGATAAAATACCAGGAAAAGATTTGGTGAACCAAGACCACCCACAAGTAATTGAAATTTGGAACTTAGTATTTATCCAGTTTAATCGTTTGGCTAACGGCACATTAGAAAATTTGCCCGATAAGCATGTAGACACAGGCATGGGATTTGAACGCTTAGTAAGAGCAATTCAAGGAAAAACCTCCAATTATGATACGGATGTTTTTCAGCCAATGATTCAGCACTTGGCCACTAAAGCCAATGTAAGTTATGGCCAAAACGAGCAAACGGATATTGCTCTGAGGGTGATTGTTGACCATATAAGGGCTATTACGTTTGCAATATCTGACGGGCAGCTGCCTTCTAATAATGGTGCAGGTTATGTAATAAGAAGAATTTTGAGAAGAGCAGTTCGATATGGGTTCCAGTTTTTAGACTTTAAACAACCATTTTTAGGCGAACTCTTACCTCTATTAGAGAAGCAATTTGGTTCTGTTTTTCCTGAATTGAAATCACAGGCTGATTTTATAAAAAAGGTAATCACCGAAGAAGAAACTGGTTTTCTTAGAACTCTGGATTCAGGACTAAAGAAGATAGATGAATGGATTAGTGAATCTGAAAATTTTGCAGAAAATTGGCCAAAAACTATTAAGGAGAATAATGGAGGAGGGAAGCCAATATTTTCAGGTCATAATGTATTTACACTTTATGATACCTTCGGCATTCCAAAGGATTTGACATTATTGATTTTAAGAGAAAAGGGGAAAATTGTATACCTAGATAAAACTTGGGAAGAAGATTTTGAGAGGAATCTGTTAAATCAAAAAACCAGATCAAGAAAAGACGCTGTTAAAGAAACGGGTGATTGGGTAGTATTAAAGAAATCGATTAAGCCCACTGACTTTGTTGGGTATGACCACCTAGAAACTAATTCGAATATACTGCGCTATAGAATTATTAAACAAAAAGGGAAAGATAAGATTCAAGTGGTATTGGATAAAACACCCTTTTATGCCGAAAGCGGAGGTCAGGTTGGTGATAGTGGAATACTTGTTTCTGCAAATGAGAAAATAAGGGTAATCGACACCCAAAAAGAGAACGATCTTATCGTTCATTTTGTAGATAAATTACCTCAAAATCTTGATGCTGAGTTTGAATCCAAGGTCGATAGTCATAAACGGTTGATGACGGTAAATAACCATTCGGCAACCCACCTAATGCATGCTGCCTTAAGGCAAGTATTAGGCAAGCATGTAGAGCAAAGAGGTTCTTTAGTAAATGAAAAACAATTACGTTTTGATTTTTCTCATTTTGCCAAACTCACAACCGAGGAGATTAAAGAAATTGAGCAGATTGTAAATAAACGAATCCGAGAAAATATCAGCTTAAATGTGCAAGCCAATGTGCCCATTAAAAAGGCCAAAGAACTTGGAGCAATGGCCTTATTTGGAGAGAAATATGGCGAATTTGTTAGGGTAATAACATTTGATAAAAATTACTCGGTAGAACTTTGTGGTGGCACACATGTGAAGGCAACCGGCCAAATTGGATTGTTTAAAATTGTGTCAGAATCTTCGGTGGCATCAGGCATTAGAAGGATAGAAGCTATAACAGCTGAAGCATCTGAACAGTTAGTGCTTTCTCAAGAGGGTATAATGCAGGAAGTAAAAGAAGTGCTTAAAAACCCAAAGGATATTGTTTCTGCGGTTCAATCGGTAGTGGAAGAGAAGAATAAATTAACTAAGCAACTAGAAGCCTTTCAAAAGGAACAAGTTCAAAACTTGAAAGCAGATTTAAAGGCGAAGGCTGAGAGAGGTGATGGAATGACTAGAATTATTGCAAAAGTGTCGTTGCCAAATGGCGATGCATTAAAACAATTGGCGCACGATCTTAAACGAGAGGAAAAAGGAGCCCTAATTATTATTGCTGCAGATATTGCAGGCAAGCCCCAAATAGCGGTTGCCATTGACGAAAGTTTAGTAGCTGAAAAGAACTTAAATGCGGGGCAAATTGTGCGTGATTTAGCTAAAAATATTAATGGGGGAGGTGGTGGACAACCATTCTTTGCCACAGCCGGTGGCAGTAAGCTCGAAGGATTGGACGATGTGGTAAACCAAGCTTTAACCCTCGTTTAAATAACTTCGATAAAAATCACTTGTGAGCTATTTAAACCAATTATATTTGTGAATGATAAAAATTAGATTTTTTAAACTACTGAATAAAATGAAATACATAGCAACTTTTGTCTTACTGCTTTTTGTAGCAATGGGATGTTCGAACTCTAATAGTAAAGAAATTTCTGAAGGAGGCATTAGGATTTCTGGAACTGTAGAAAACCCTAAAGAAGGGCTGATACTTTTTATAGAAATAACGAATAAATCGTATGAAACTTTGGATACAATCCAGTTTAATGAAGATAAAAGCTTTTCATATAAATTTAATGGTAAACCGGGTTTTTACAGAATCGATTTTTTCGGGGCTCAGGCAGTAACCGTGATACTTGATAAGTCGGATATTGAATTACACGTGGACGGTTCTGATCCTAGAGGAAAATTTGAAGTTAAGGGATCGCTGGAATATGACCAAATAATTAATTTTAACCAATTGCAACAACAGACTTTTGGTGAAAGAGAGAATGAAATCAATCAGCGATATAGCAGTGCAAAAGGGGCAGGTGATGAAGCTGGTGCTTCTACAGCTCAGTCGGATTATATGAAGCTTTTAGTAGAAAAGGAACAGCTTGCTGTTGAAACGATTAGAAGCATTGGGCCTAACCTAGCTGCTTTCCAGTTGATATCCAGCATAGATAAGGACAGAAATTTCAGTTTTGTAGATAGCATGTCCTTAGAGCTAAGTAAAAAATATCCTGATATGATCTTTATTCAGGAATTGGTGGCGCAATTGGAGAAGGCCAGAGCAACTGCAGTAGGTGTTGAAGCGCCTGAAATTTCGTTGCCAACTCCAGAAGGCAATATTCTAAAACTTTCTTCATTAAGAGGGCAAGTAGTTCTGGTCGATTTTTGGGCGCAGTGGTGTAAGCCTTGCCGTATGGAAAACCCCAATGTTGTAGCCGCCTACAACAGGTTTAAAGATAAAGGGTTTACCGTGTATGGTGTTTCTTTAGACAGAACCAAAGAAAAATGGATGCAGGCTATAGAAGAAGATAATTTAACCTGGCATCACGTTTCAGATTTAAAATATTTTAATTCAGTAGCTGCTCAAACCTATGGCATTACGGGTATCCCTTTTTCTATTTTAGTAGATAGAAATGGTGTAATTATAGCTAAAAATTTAAGAGGTGCAGCGCTTGAAGTGGAGTTAGAGAAAGTGTTTGAGGGCGAGTAAACAATTCCTAAAAAAAGAAACTGAGCGACACCCTGAAAAAGAGTGTTGCTTTTATTTTTCTTGACTTAGCATGATTTTTTCTATTCCTTCACCCGTTATCCATTCTTTCTCTTCTATAAATCCAAATTTTTGATATAATAAAATAGCTGGTTTATTTGCACTTCCAGTTTCAACTACTGCTCTATTCCAAATTTCAGAATCCATTATGGCGCAAAGTAATTTACTCCCAATTCCTTGCCTAAAAAAAATAGGGGAGACAACAAAACTGTGAATATCTAGTAGTCTGTCTTTAACCCGAATTATGCGATAGGGTTCGTGATGAGGCTTTAAGTCACAATAAATCAGGCAGTTTGGATTCGAAAGCATAGCACCGCTATGGTGAGAACACAAACAAAGCAAAGCGACTGATTTGAAGTGAGTTAAAGGCCTAATAGAAATTCTATTGCATATTTCGGGTTTAAGTTCTATTTCAGCAACAGCTGCTAAAATGGAGTTTTTATAATAACCCCAAAAATGAGTTTTTGACTCTCGAATATTGCTAACTGATCTACTAAGGGGTGGAAAATTTGCAATGCCAAGTAGGTCAGCCTCGACCGTGTATGATTCTTGAAAAAGCAAATAAATTTCTTCAGCAGTTGATTTTGCTGATTGATTCAATTGTTCGATAGGGGAATCTGAATTCACCGAGATTACTTAAAAAGCTCTTGTAACTCTCCCCACAACTTTCCTTTTAACACCTTATCAGAGCCTAGGCTAAACAAAGAGTCTGAGAAGAGCCAATCAGCTTCTTCATGCTTCTGTATGCTGTAATTTTCGGAAGCAATACCATAAGTACTCGGCAAAATGCCGAAAACAATGACTTTAGAAAAATCTAATTGCGATTGCCATCCTACGCCTGAATTATGCTGATTGATGATGGCCACATCTTCTAAAGAAAAGCCAGTGGCTTTTAAGATATTAAGTAACAGAGCTTCATCGGTGGTATTTAAAAACTCATTGGAGTCATCGTTTATAATAATAGCAATGCCCTTGTCATTGCCCCCTTTATATACCAAAGAGATAGCTTCAATCAGTGGCTCTTCAACAGTAGAAGGAGCAGAAGACTCTACTTTAATTGGTTTTTCAATGTTAGAAATGGATGCTGATTCAGCATTGTCTTTATCCTTAATTAGATAAATTTCTTCATCAAAAAACAACCTTAAATCCTCCTTATTAAGCTCTTCCATTAAGCGTTATCTAAATAATCTTTTAACTCTTTGGCATCCGCAACTTTCATCCGTTTTGCCAAAACTAATCTCAATTGCCTTCTTCGTAAGGCGCCTGCGTTTAGTTCTTTTTCTACATCTGTTTCAGGTATTACATCGGGAATCTCAATGGGGTGGCCTCCTTGGTCAACCGCCACAAAAGTAAAAAATGCCTGATTGCTAATTTCCAATTTCTTTCCAAAAGGGATTTTCTCAGCAGTGGCCTTTATGTAAATTTCCATCGAAGAGTTAAATGTCCTTGTTACATGAGACTCAAGAGTAACCACACTTCCAAGAGGGATTGCTTTTCTAAAAGAGATATTATCAACAGAAGCCGTTACTACTGTTCTGTTCGAATGTTTTTGAGCAGCAATGGCAGCACAAATATCCATCCAGTGCATTAGCCGCCCACCCATTAGGTTATCAAGCGTATTGGTGTCGTTAGGTAGCACCATTTCGGTCATTATAACCTTTGAATCGTTTACCGATTTTTTCTTTGCCATAATTGAAAGGTATATTATTTTTTCCAGCCTTGTTTGCCCAACAAAGGTACAAAGCTAAAGTTATCAAACTCTTTTGTATCGTACTCACTTTCAGCAATACGGGTAATTAATAACATTTTTTGCTTTTTATCATCCCCAACAGGAATGACAAGTCTGCCTCCTATTTTTAGCTGCTCTTTTAACGCATCGGGCACAACCGGGGCTCCGGCAGTCACTAAAATGCCGTCAAAAGGAGCATGAATTGGCCAGCCCAAAGAGCCATCACCATGTTTCAACACGGGTCTATAACCCATTGCTGGTAGCTTCTTCTTTGTTTTGTCGTATAAGGGCTTGTTATACTCCATACTAAACAGATTAACTCCCATTTCTACCAACACACAGGCCTGGTAACCAGAGCCCGTACCTATTTCTAACACCTTATCACCAATTTGTGGGTCTAGTAATTCTGATTGAAAAGCAACTGTATAAGGTTGAGAAATGGTTTGTCCTTCTCCAATAGGGAAAGCCTTGTCTTGGTAAGCGTGCTCAATAAAAGCATTATCTAAGAAAAAATGGCGGGGAACCTTTTCAATAGCCGAAATTACTTTAGGGTTAGCAATACCCTTTTGCTTTATAATAGAAATTAATTTCCTTCTTAAACCTCGTGCTTTATAGCTGTCTTCCATTTAATGCCAATCGTAAGATGCGAAGATATAAAATCGGCTTAAATGGTTACGATTTTTCACTAACTTTGACAAAAATATTTATCCCATGTTTACAGGAATTATAGAAGCAACAGGTACGGTTTCAGCCATTGAGACTGATGGCGGCAATGTTCATTTTTTTATTAGAGCAGGAATGGCTTCTGAGTTAAAGGTAGATCAAAGTGTAGCTCATAATGGAGTGTGTTTAACCGTTGTGGAAATTAATGACGATACCTATAAAGTAACAGCCATTAATGAAACCTTGGAGAAAACAAACTTGGGAAAGTTGAAGTCGAGTGATATGGTTAACCTAGAACGGTGTATGCCTTCGCACGGGAGATTTGATGGTCATGTAGTGCAAGGGCATGTGGATCAGGTAGCTGTTTGCAATTCTGTAACCGAACAAGATGGAAGTTATATATATCAATTTGAAGTGCCAGGAGGCACTCAATTAATTGTAGAAAAAGGCTCGATCTGTATTAACGGCATTAGCCTTACTTGCTTTAATGTTAAAGACACAAGTTTTGAGGTGGCTATTATTCCATTTACGTATGAGCATACCAATATTGGCCAGGTTACTAAGGGAATGGCTGTAAATATTGAGTTCGATATATTAGGAAAATATGTTCAAAAAATGATGGCTACAAGAAGTTAAGCCTGTTTAAAAGAGGTACTCACATTATTTGCTTCAAAAGAAGTATTCTAAGTGCAGCATTATATCCAATAAAATCATAAATCCTTGGGAATAGACTTATACCTTTAAAATTCATTACCCCATACATTCCATTGCGGATTACAATGATTAAATCCTTATGGATGTATTTAACCTGATCGAATTTTGGTTGGATGATAATTTTTCCATTTGAATCGTAAATGCCCCACAAACCATTTTCTTTTACTAGCCATAAGCCTGTTTCAATTGGTTTAATAGATTCAAATTTTGGAGTTAAAACAAAACTCCCGTCCAATTTCACAATACCCTTCATTCCACTTAGAGTTATAATGGCTCTATTATTTTTAAATGAAGTAACCTTATTAAATAAAGGTTGAATAACTATCTCTTCGTTTTTGTTTATAAAGCCCCATTTACCCCGAAGCTTAAAAGCAGCTAAACCTTCAGAAAATTGAAGCAAGCTATCGTATCGATAGGTTATTTTTAGTAAACCTTGTGTATTTTCAAAACCATACTTGTTTCCTATTTTAATAATCTGCCAAGTTTGATTCCCGTTTTCCAAATTGGCGCCATTTTCTACCAGAGTGCCCAGCGAACTTACCTTATTTGTATATCCATCTTTAATTTCATAGATGGTCTCATTCTTAAAAACCAGTTGGTTAGAAGTAAAATAAATTAACTGATTTTCGTAATTTTTCAGATAATAAACACTTCCCTTTTTAAGTATATAAAAATTGAAACTGTAATCTGTTATTAGTCCATCTTTGGGCTTAACAATCCAGTCTCCTTTTAAATCTACTATACCCGATGCACCAAAATATTGGATGATGGCTTTCCCTTGCTTAAAATTTGCGGCATAATCGTAGATGCAATGAACTACCTCCTTTCCATTCCGGTTCATAAAACCCCATTTTCCTTTCCGTTTTATAGGAAAAAGTCCATTAGAAACAGAGCCAATGGAATCGTACTTAAAAATCGATCTTTTTGTGCCAGTCGAATCGTACACCGACCACTGGTTATTGCTTTTGGTATAAAAGTAGCCTTTGGCGTAATGCATTTGACCAAACGAAGGTGCCATTATTTCCTCTCCAGCCCTATTAACTACACCGTAACGAGATGCTTTTTGTATGATTGCAAAATTTGAAGAAACAGCCTGAATAGACTCATATGTGTTACTCACTTTTCTGTCTCGGTGAGAAATATAGTAATTAGAATGTACACCAATAATAAAATAGTTAGCATCCCAAATTTTTATGGAGTCAGCCTGTATTTTAATAGTATCCTTTGTCGATATAATCTGCCATTCTGGGAAGAGCGAAGTTTCCCAACTGCCATTTTTGTAGTCTATTTGTCTGAATTTCGCTAAATAATTTTCTTTGCCAGTTGGGTCAAACACCCCTGTTTTTCCATTTTTATGAATGAGTAGAGATTTGTGGTTCTCAGAAATAGAAACACTATCTGCCTCTACCTTAGTCATAAAATTTCCTTCACGGTCATAAAGATGTAGTTCCCCAGAAGCTGATTTTGTTACCCAATAATTATAAAAAGAGTTTATTTCTTTAAACCGTACGTTTAAAACAACCTTATTCGACTGGTTTAGGACTCCAAACACTAGCTCATTATGTTCCCATTTATTTACAATAAAGCTCTTCGAAGAGGGAGTAATTTGTAAATAACTAAACGGGATAATACTTTTTCCCTTGTTGGTTATTACTCCTGTAGAATTAATTCCTGTGCTTGTTCTATGCTTTTTTGCAATAAACAAATTAGTATTTAAAACAGGGATTAGTGTGTCGTAAACAGCAGGTGTAATGGGGTTGTTTGCCATTAAGCCCCACAACTTGTTTTCTTGGTATATATGTACGGTTTCGTTGGTTTGTGCCAATAAAATAACTGGTGTTAAGCACAAAAAAAATAGCCATTTGTAAAACATCGCACAAAGGTAACTTTCTAGGCGTTCCAATCAATACCTGATGTTATTAATCGGCTTCAAATTATTATGTTGCATTTTTATAAAGAACATGCAATCTTGTAAAAATGACTAGTATTAGAAAAGTATGGATGATGATGTTCGGAACCAGCAGTAGTGAGTTTGCCGGATTTAGATTATTAGCTTTTACCGCTTTAATTTGTTGGGTTGGTCTAATGTTGGCAAATCACTTTTCTAAATCACCTTATGACTCCTACGAAAAAGATGCTATGCTATTGGATAGCTTGCTATTAGTTATGGATAAAAACCAACTTAAAGTTGGAACTTCTGAAAATAGAATTGTGTATGAAAAATTCGACCCTAACACGGTGTCAGAAGAAAAGCTAATTGATTTGGGATTAACAACACCATTGGCAAGGCGATTGATAAATTATCGAGCTACAGGTGCGCACTTCTCAAACCCAAACGATTTATTAAAAATTTATGGGTTCCCAGAACCTCTTTTTACTCAATTAGAACCATATATTATTATCAAGCCTTCTTCGAAATTGAAAAAAGCTATTCTTCCGGTGAAAAGTGCCAGTGTTGAAAATAAAATTAAAAAAGTGGAAGACCCGTTGCCGGCATTTGATCTCAATAATGCAGACACATCCATTCTTAAAACCATTAATGGCATTGGTAGCAAACTTTCAAGCCGAATTGTAAAATATCGTACTTCTTTAGGTGGGTTTATCTCTAAAAATCAGCTTTATGAGATATACAGGTTAGATTCTGGGGTCGTAGAAAAAATTAGTAAAACCTCTATAATAGCTAAAGATTTTCAGCCAACTAAAATTAACATAAATAAAGCTACTAAAGAGCAGCTTGCAACTCACCCTTATATTAATTGGACACAGGCAAAACTCATAATTGCCTATAGAAATCAACATGGTGCGTTTTTAATACCCAATGATTTAGTAAAGGTTTATTCAATAGATAAAAATTGGGTTAAAAAAAATGCTCCATACCTTACCTTTTAAAAAGGTTTCCTTAGTTTTATGAAATGCGCAATGTGCTCAAATCTTATCAAAAGAGGCTAGTTAACTTATCATCCAATAATAAGTCCTTATTGCTGCGCAAATTGCTTAAAGGCCAATACATTGATGTGCATAAATTTGATTTTTTGCAAAAGGAAGCATCCTTTTCTATTATTAGAAAACTTATAGAAGGAAAAACTAACATTGATTTAACACCTGTTGCAGATAGTAGAGATGAGAACGTTAATTTAGTTAGCCGCGATTTAACTAGGCTGGAGAGGCTAAATAAGTTTTTGTTTGATGAGCATGGTTCTAGAGATTTATATGTGGGTTGGCCATTTGTAAGAGGCAAGTTTTCGGACGGAACACATATACATGCGCCTTTATTATTTTTTCCAGTAGCTCTGCTAAAATCTGATAAAAAGTGGAGTTTAACTCATAGGAGTGATGTTAATGTAGCACTTAACAAATCTTTTCTTTTAGCCTATGGCTACTATAATGGCATTAGTATTGACGAGGAAATGACTGAGCGGAATCTTGAAGACTTTGATACCGATCATTTAGTATTTAGAACAAGCCTGTACCAATTTTTTAAAGAAAGTCAGATAGAAATAAATTTTAACAGCGATAATTTTGCCGATATTCTTCAATCTTTTTCTGAGTTTAATAAGCAGTCGTTCGATGAGCTTCATAAAGATGGGGAGCTAAAGCTCTTCCCTGAGGCTGTTCTTGGTATATTTCCACAAAGTGGTTCGTACTTAGTGCCTGACTATGAAAAAATTCAAAATGAGTCAATATTTTCAGATTTGGAAGAATTTTTTGCCTCCAAACATAGCACATCAGAAGAGGAGACGAAGTATACTTTTTTAAACAGAGTAAGAGAGGATGTTACTTATACACCTCTTAAAATGGATGCTTTTCAAGAAAATGCGCTAAAGGCTGCCAAACTGGGAAAATCTTTTGTCGTGCAAGGGCCTCCAGGAACAGGTAAATCACAACTTATAACTAATTTAATTTCAGATTTTGTTGCAAGAGGCAAGCGTGTTTTGCTGGTAAGTCAGAAAAGAGCTGCACTAGATGTAGTGTTCGATCGATTTGATGCCCTAGATATGCAACAATTTATGGGGCTAGTACATGATTTTAGAAATGACCGAAAAAGCATTTATGAAAAAATTGCAAAGCAAATTGATAAAATCGAAGAATATAAGCAGCTAAATAACAGCTTAGATTCAATTCAGCTTGAACGGCAATTTGGGCAGTACTCCAAGCAAATTGATTCGTTAACTGAAGAAATGGAAGAGTTTAGGTCAGCTTTATTTGATGAGTCTGAATGTGGGGTTTCGGTAAAGGAGCTATACTTAACATCTGATTTAAACGAAACCTCTGTTAATGTAAAACAAGAGTATCAATATTTTAAATTTAATGACATTATAGATTTAGTGTCCAGTTCTAAGAGATATGCTGCCTATGCTGCTGTTTTTAGAACAGAGAACTATCCATTATTAGACCGAAAAAACTTTTCGAGTTATGATCTTTCTTCTCTTAAAAGAATGCAAGAATTTATAGAGGAGATTCCTAGGGTGAGAGAAGCTATTGCAGCCCAAACTCAATCCATTATAAACCACCCAATTGAAATAGAAGAATGTATAAGCATTTTAGGAAAAAAAGAAAGAGCAAAAGAGCTACTTAGCAAAACCCATAACCCTGAAGTTTACGGCTTGTTTAGGCAGCTAGTGAAAGTACATACAAGAGATACAGATTATACCTGGCTGGCCGATCACGAACGTTTATTAATGAATTGTTTTAACGGAGTGGGTGTAGAACAAAGTTTGAGTCAGGAAGAGATTGGGCCAATACAAGCATCTTTGCAAGTAGCTATTGAGTCGCGTAGAAATGTTTTTAAATACATTAAATGGTGGGTTTTTTCGAAGGATCGAAAAAAAGTGAACAAGGTGTTGATTACTAATCAGTTAAAAACTAATAGAATTGGGATAAAGGCCTTAATTCAAATGATTGATAGTAGATTAAACTTGGGCCATAACCTATCTATTTTGCATCGCAAAGGTTGGGTATCAAAGTATGAGGGCGAAATAACAAAAGGAGCCTTGCAAAACTGGTTTCACTCTTTAAAAGAAGCCTTTCGAAGTAAAATTATTTTTTACTCATATAGAAATTTTAAGGAGTATTTTAACACAGGGCTTTTAAGTTATGAGGAGTTTAGCGACAAAATAAATTCAGTTTATCAGGTAATTGATAATATACCAGAAGCATGGAACCGGTGGTCTATTTATTTTACCGAAAATCAGTTACGAAAAATCACTTCTGACAAAGAGTGGTTAAGTAAAATTGAGGAAGCACTTAATAACGATTTTGATGATCTATGCGATTTTGATAAATTGAGAGAAGAGCTGCCCAATTATCAAATTAAGGTAGCCAACGAAATAGTATTGGCTATGGGCGCTTTTGAAGATCAAAAGTTTGAATCTATTTTAGTTAATAGTTTAAAACTACAATGGATTGATCATATAGAAACTAAATACCCGGTTCTACGCGCAGTATCCTCTCGAAAGTTTAAGCAAATGGAAGCAGATTTGCAGAATAACATTAGAGAAAAACTAAGAATAAGCAATGAAATTTTATTGCTAAAGGCTAGGGAGCGAATATATGAGCATATCGAATATAATCGATTAAACAATATGGTTACTTACCGAGAAATTAAACATCAAGTAACCAAGAAACGAAGAATTTGGCCTGTACGAAAACTAATTGCAAATCATAGTGAAGAGCTTTTTGATTTAATTCCTTGTTGGATGGCATCGCCAGAGGCTGTTTCTGCCATTTTTCCGATGGAGAGGCTGTTCGACATTGTTATTTTTGATGAAGCTTCGCAGTGCTTTACCGAACGAGGGATACCAGCAATGTTTAGGGGCAATCAATTAGTTATTGCCGGTGACAGTCAACAATTAAGACCTAATGATTTGTATAAACCCCGGTGGGACGACACTGAAGAAGAAGATATAGCCTTAGAAGTTGACTCTCTTCTCGAACTTAGTGAAAAGTATTTGATGAATATTCAACTGAAGGGTCATTATAGGAGCAAAAAAGCAGAATTGATTGCCTTTAGCAATACACATTTTTACCAAGATGGGCTGCGGCTATTGCCCGATAGGTTGCTAGTAAATAAGCACGAACCTGCTATTAAATATATTAAAGTAGATGGTGTTTGGGAAAACAATACAAACAGGGTAGAAGCAGATAAAGTAATTGAGCTTATTAAGCAGCATATTAAACTAACACCCCAAAAGAGCATTGGCATTATTACCTTTAATGCCAAGCAACAAGAGCTAATTTTAGATTTACTAGACGAAGAGGTGATAGCAGGAACACTAGAGCTTCCTTCTAATTTAATGGTTAAAAACATTGAAAATGTGCAAGGAGATGAACGTGACATTATTATTTTTAGCACGGCTTATGCACCAACTAAATCTGGTAAATTGATGATGCAATTTGGGAGCTTGAATATTGCAGGAGGAGAAAACAGATTGAATGTAGCAGTAACAAGAGCTAGGGAAGGGATTATGATGGTTTCTAGTATATTGCCAGACCAGCTCAAGGTAGAAAATGTAAAGAATAATGGCCCTAAATTATTGAAAGCCTATTTGGTATTTGCTAAGCTAGTGTCGGACGGCAAATATGAACCTAAGCCCTATACTCCAAGTAGATCAAATGCCAATTGGTACTTAAAAAATAGCATTATCAATTGGGCAAGCGATGCTTATCCTAATTTAGAGTTTAAAGATGAGCTTCCTTTCGCAGATATTACCATTAAAAAAGGGGAGGATTATGCTGCTCTGTTATTAACCGATGATGATTTGTATTTACAGAACCCTTCTGTTAAAGATTTACATGCTTATACCCCATTTACATTAAGTAAAAATAATTGGCGTTTTATAGGTGTCTTTTCTAGAGAATGGTGGAAGAAAAAAGAAGATGTGCAAGAGGCTATTGCTCGGTTCTTAAACCAGCACCTTCCAGATGAGTAGGAATCTGGCTAAAAAAATCTTACATTAATGGCTTCATATCAATTTCGTAAGAAAGTTCAGCTGCTTTAGATAACATAAAACTTACGCCACAATAGCGCTCCTGAGAATAATTAACTGCCTTTTCCACTTTAGCCCTATCGGCTTCATTGGCTTTAATTATGTAGGTTAAATGGATTTTATTATAATATTTAGGATGCTCTTCCGTCATATCAGCGTCTACTTTAATTTCAAAATCTTTAAATTCTACTCGCATTTTATTAAGGAGTGAAACTACATCCATACCAGTACAGCCAGTAAGTGCATTAAGTACTAATGGTTTAGGCTTTGGGCCAATGTCATCACCACCAAATTCAGGATCGGCATCAATAATAACTTTGTGCTTTCCTAATTGGGTTTCGAAGGACATGCCTCCAGTATGTTTAGTTGAAATTGATTCTTTTGACATAGTATAATTATTAAATATGTTTCAAAATTAAATAAGCTTCTTTTTTGTATTTGTGACTAAAGGCACAAAGTCGGATTGTAGAATCATCGCACTAGCCAGTGAAAACCAATACGTGATTTTCGAATTGCTTGTATTTAATGTCAATATTGGTAACAATATTATTCACTTTAAGTTCACTCTTAATGTGTCCGCATTGTTGAATGCTATCCAACTTATGCAGGAATATATTCTCTTTAAAAATCAATTGCTTTCTTCCGTACATTTTATAAATAGCTTCTTTCGCACCCCAGGCGATTGCAAGCGCATCAATATTTGAATTGGTTTGACCTAGTTCATATTGGGTTAAAAACTTTGGAGCTAGTCTAATCAGCTTATTTTTCTTTTCTTCAATATCCACTCCACAAGAATTATGTTTATGTACTAAAACAGCCACATATGGCTTGGCATGTGAGATGGAAATTTGTAATTCAGAATTTTTTATATGAGGTTTATTATAAGAATCGCTCCAAACCCCATCGCATTTCCCTTCTATTTCTTTGGCAATGCTCCAGCCAAGGTGGCGGCTACAGAGCCACTCTCTTCTGCGCTGTTCTACTTTAATTTCGTCTAGCTTTTCAGGGCTAGCAGAGAATTTACCTTTGTCCACTAAAAAGAATTCTTCCGATTCGGTAAGATGCCATACTGCGAGTATAAAATTTTCTTCAATTAATTTCTTAAATAATGGCATTCAATCCAAAGTTCAGTTATTTTTAACTGACAACCTGAGTTTGACACACAAAAATCAGTTCTACTTTATGTTGCAACTTATCTCATATTTCGAAGGACATGGTGGTGCTGTTACCTCCCTTGTTAAAGCGGATATAGAACAGACTTTTTATTCTGGGGGTTCAGAGGGGCTAATAGTGCGTTGGAACTTAGCCAAGCCAAACGAAGGAGAAGTGCTTTTGAAATTAAGTGGTTATATTTCGGCATTAGTATTAGAGCCCGTGTCAAATACTTTATATGCTACCGTTAACCATAAGGGGCTTTTTAGTATTGATATAAAGTCGAGGAAAGTTGTTAAAAAGATAGAAACTCCATCAACATCCTTTGGTAAAATGGAGATGTCTACAAACTTTATCGCTCTATCAACCAACATCGGAGAGTTGCTCCTCATTGATAAAGAGTCATTAAGTATAAAACAACGAATACGTTCAAGCTTGTCTGAGTTTCCTAGTTTCGCAATCGCGAATAACAACCTAATTTATTGCACCAATCAGGGAATTAACCAATTAGATATTGGTAAGGGTGAAGAAAAGAAAATGATTTTTTCGGATAACTCAAGTTCTTTAAATCTATTGAGTGATAGGCTAATTTTTGCCGCTACAAAAGGTCTTTATGTGTGGAACTTGGTTAAAGGTAGATTGAGTAAAGAGAGTATTAGGAAAGATGACCTGGAAATTAGAAAAATTTGTAGTAACCCAACCAGCCTAATTCTTCTTGCACTATCCCAAAAAAATGTGATTACGAAGTATAAAATTGAAAAAAAGAAAATTAGCAAGCTCGAAACCATACAAATTGAACAGAATGGCCAAATAAACGATATACTTTGGTTTGAAAATCATAAATTTGTAATAACTGCTGGCGCTGATACTAAAATTGGTGTTTGGCAACTAAACTAGAACTCATCTGCGATCATGAAAATTACGCCCTTAGAAATTAGAAAAAGAACATTTGAAAAACAGATTAGGGGTTATGACAAAGAGGAGGTAAATGCCTTTTTACTCTCTCTCTCGCACGAATGGGAACACGCACTAGATCAAGTAAAAACACTAGAAACTCAACTTCAAAAATCAGAAACCGATGTGGTTAAGCTTCGTGACGTTGAGGCTTCCTTGTATAAAACGCTTAAAACAGCGGAAGATACAGGAGCAAATATGATTGAGCAAGCGAAAAAAACAGCTGAGCTGCATTTAAAGGAAACCCAAATGAATGCAGATGCTTTGTTAAATGAGTCTAAATCAAGGGCAAGAAATATTATTGATGATGCGGAATTAAATTCAAAGCAAATTTTAGAAGGAATGGACAATGAGCTTAAGGAACTTGCCCGTGTTTATACCATGTTAGAGGACCATAGAGATGATATTTTAAATGAACTAACAAATCTTTCAACTATTACCCTTCAAAGGGTACAAAAAGTAAGCGATAATTTAAAGCATTTTGACATAGATAAGCGTTTGCAAGAAATTCGGGATAAAGCCATAGGGGTACCTGAACCCCCTCGGCCGTCTAGGGCTGTTCAGCCACAGAGCAATGCTACACCTAAACCCAAGCCTGTTAAAACAGAAGAGTTGATCGATGAACAGGAAAGTGAGGGGAGTTCAGAAAGTAACTCTGGGAGTTCTTTCTTTGACGAGTTAGATTAATGGCCATTATATCTTTAGAAGGGCTTGAGTTTTTTGCCTATCATGGGGTGCACGAGTTCGAAAAGGAGCAAGGCAATAGTTTTATAGTAGATGTAGAAGTTGAAGTAGATGTTTCAGAAGCTGAGAAAACTGATGAGTTATCTGGCACGATAGATTACGAAGTATTATTTAAACTTGTATCGGCAGAAATGGAAGTGCGCTCAAAATTATTGGAGCATGTTTCATCGCGTATTTGCGATTCAATCCTCAAAAATTGGTTACAAATTCAACATGTAAAAGTTAAAATAGGAAAAATGAACCCTCCGATAGGTGCGGTATGCAAAATGAGCGGGGTAACTGTAACAAGATCTCGTTAACCCTTCTATCTCAAGTGTAATTATTTGTCAAACCTAAAACCAGTGGCCTTATCGCCCACTTCATAGGCTAACGTAACATCTATTAAATAAAGCATTTCCTTTTTGTTAATAAGTATTTCAATTCCTTCAAATTGGAATGCATCATCGCCTTCTTTTTTTTCATCAAAGCCTAGTATAAACGAAGTTGTGCCACAGGTGGCCGCATTATTGGTGCCTATACGTAGGCCATAGTCCTTTGGTACCGATTTTTTAGCCATTATTATTTTAATTTGCTTAAGGGCTTCGGCTGATATTTTTAATGGAAGTTCAGAAATCATACGAGCAAATATAGATTGGAAATTAATTTATTTTCTACATTTTTTGCATAGTTATATACTGCAAATTAGCATTCCGAACGTTTTAAGGTTGGCAAACATTAATTATTACTACATATTTGTATAGACACCTTTAAAATTATTCAAATGGATTCATTTCTTGAGTTTCTTAAGTTAGTTTTTCCTGCATCTTTGGTGCTTTATGGAATGTATTTGGCCATTAAGGTAATGGTAAGCAAGTCTCTTTTAGCTAAAGAGTTAGATTTAAAACAGAAATCGTTGGAAATTACCTTGCCTGTTCGAATGCAGGCATTTGAACGAATTACCCTGTTTTTAGAACGAATATCCACTGATAATTTATTGGTTCGCATAAATAAACCTGGTATGACGGCAGCCGTTTTGCATAATGATATTCTCGAAGAGGTCAGAAACGAGTTTAATCATAATGTAGCCCAACAAGTATATTTAAGTGTAGATCTTTGGAGCATGGTAGTAACTGCTAAAGAGGATTTAGTAACTAAAGTGAATGCTACATTTGAAGAAATTGATTCTGAAGCCACTTCTTTGGAATATGCTAAAAAACTATTAGAGCAAACCATCGCCTCCGATATTGATTCTATTGGCCTGGCTCTGTCTTCGTTAAAAGAAGAGTTAAGTAAGTATTATCAAATTTAAGGGAACCCCTATAATTCTTTCGCATCAAATTTTCATAGTGTTTTGCGACCCGTTTCTGTTATATTTACAATATGGCACAATTAAAAATACAAGAGAACAAGTTTTTTGAGAGAGCTAAATCCAGAGCTTCTACTATTTTGGGCGATAAACAAAAGCTTAATGCAGTATTAAATGCCTCTAAAACTAGATTAAGTGAAGTAAATTTGGAAAACACTAAGCTTAGTAAACTTGGCCATAACCTTCGGGTATTTTTACGCATGATTCAGGCATTTGTTAAGGGAGAATATACAGATGCTCCTTGGAAATCGATGGTGGCAATTGTGGCAGGCGTTATTTATTTCTTAATGCCCATCGATCTCATCCCTGATTTTATACCGTTTACGGGCTTTATAGATGACTTTACTGTAATAATGCTTATTTCAAATGCCTTTCAGCAAGATATTGAAATGTTTGAAATTTGGGATTCTTCTAAAAAATGAGTGTAGCCTTAATTGCTGGAGCCTCAGGGTTAGTAGGAAGTAAACTCCTTAGTCTCTTACTGGAAAATGAAGAATACAAAAAGGTAATATCCATTGGCAGAAGAAAGCTCGAATTAACCCATTCTAAACTTGAACAATATAGTGTAGATTTTGAGCACTTGGGAGCCCTAGACATAGAGGCCAATGTGGTTTTTTGCTGTTTAGGCACCACTATAAAAAATGCAGGCTCTAAGGAGGCCTTTAGAAAGGTGGATTTTGACTACCCCAAAATGCTTGCCAATTATGGGTTAAAGATTGGGGCAAGTTCGTTTCATATTATTACTGCTATGGGCGCAGATTCTAACTCCAATATTTTCTATAATAAGGTAAAAGGCGAAATTGAAAATAAACTTAAAGAGTTGGCATTCGAGCAATTACACATCTATCGCCCGTCTCTACTATTAGGCAAAAGGCAAGAAACGAGAGTAATGGAAGGGGTTGGACAGGCTGTTATGAAAGCGTTGAGCTTTCTCTTTATTGGGTCATTAAGTAACTACAAAGCAATATCTGCCAATCAAGTAGCTAAGTTTTTACTGGGTAAGTCGCTATTAGATGACAACGGAACCTTTATCTATCTTTCAGGAGAAATGCAATTATAAAACGCTATGAAAATTGTTATTCAAAGAGTAAAAAACGCGAGTGTTAACACAAACAATAAATTGGTTGGGCATATAAGCAAAGGCTTACTGATTTTAGTAGGTATTGAAACAGAAGATGCCAGTGAAGACATCGAATGGCTCGTAAATAAAATTGCCAACCTGCGTATTTTTAATGATGAGCAAGAAGTTATGAACTTAAACGTAAATCAAGTCAATGGTGAAGTCTTAGCCATTAGCCAGTTTACCTTACAAGCTAGTACAAAAAAGGGAAATCGTCCTTCTTATATTAAGGCAGCAAGGCCAGAAGTTGCCATTCCACTTTATGAGAGCTTCCTAAATGCACTTAGAAAATCCATTACTAATAATGTTGAAACAGGTGAGTTTGGGGCAGATATGCAAGTAGCTTTAGTAAATGATGGGCCGGTAACTATTATTATTGATTCAAAAAACAGAGTATGACCATAGACGAAGCACAAAAGCAGGTGGATGAGTGGATTAATACCACAGGTGTTCGGTATTTTAACGAGCTTACCAATATGACTATCTTAACCGAAGAAGTAGGTGAACTTGCTCGCATTATGTCACGTACTTATGGAGAACAATCATTTAAGGAATCGGATAAAAAACATAACTTGCCAGATGAAATGGCTGATATTCTTTGGGTACTTATTTGTTTGGCTAATCAAACGGGAGTTAATTTAACAGAAGCATTTCAAAAAAATATAGAGAAAAAGACCCTCCGAGATAAAGACCGCCATAAGACTAATCCCAAACTACGATAAGTTTAACTTCGAAGTATTAACTCTTTACTTCGAACTAATTATATTTTTTTCTATCTTTGCACTCCATTCAAAAAGGATGGCTCCAATTTGGAGATGTTTAATTAAAAATGGCCCATATGCTTGTTGGGTTAATCGATTGATTACAAGCAATTTATATTATGAGTGAAACTCAAAAAAAAGCAGAAGAAGCGAAGGCTGAGCCTGCTAAGAAAGAAGTAGTAGCAGCTAAAACAGAAGCTACTCCTGATGCTGCTCCAAAAAAAGCCGCAGCGAAAAAAACCCCTAAAGCTAAAGCAGAAAAAAAAGAGCCTAAAAAAGAGGCTGTTGAAAAAGAAGCAAAAGCTGAAGTTGTTACTGAGGAAGTAAAAGAAGAAGCTCCTAAGGCGGCTACTCCTAAAAAAGAGGCTGTTGAAAAAGAAGCAAAAACTGAAGTTGTTGCTGAGGAAGTAAAAGAAGAAGCTCCTAAGGCGGCTGCTCCTAAAAAAGAAGAAGTAGTTGTAGAAGAATTTGACTGGGATGCTGTATCAACCAAAGGATTTGGTGATGGTTACAGTGCCAAGGAAAAGGAAGATATGGCTAAAATGTACGAAGAAACTCTAAGTACAGTAACTGAGCGTGAAGTTGTGCAAGCAACAGTGGTTAGTGTTAGTAACAGAGATGTAATTCTTAACATCGGGTTTAAATCTGATGGATTAGTTTCTGCTTCTGAATTTAGAGATACTCCTGATCTTAAAATTGGTGATGTTGTTGAAGTATATGTAGATGAGCAAGAAGACGTTAAAGGTCAGCTAGTTCTTTCTCGTAGAAAGGCTAAAATTGTTAAAGCTTGGGAAAACATCCAATCTTCTCATGATGATGACACTGTAATTGAAGGTTTTGTTAAGCGTAGAACTAAAGGTGGTCTTATTGTAGATATCTTTGGTGTTGAAGCCTTCTTACCAGGATCTCAAATTGATGTTAAACCTATCCGTGACTTCGATATTTTTGTTGGTAAGTCAATGGAAGTTAAGGTTGTAAAAATTAACTATACAAACGATAACGTTGTTGTTTCACACAAAATCTTGATTGAAAAAGATCTTGAAAAACAACGTGCTGAAATATTGAATAACCTTGAAAAAGGTCAAGTATTAGAAGGAGTTATTAAAAACATGACCAACTTCGGTGTATTCATCGATTTAGGTGGTGTTGATGGTTTACTTCATATTACTGATATTTCTTGGGGTAGAATTAACCACCCAGAGGAAGTACTTAAATTAGACGAAACCGTTAAAATTGTTGTTCTTGAATTTGACGAGGATAAAAAACGTATTTCTCTAGGTATGAAACAACTTACGGCTCATCCTTGGGATGCGTTAGCCAAAGAGTTAGAAGTTGGAGCTAAAGTAAAAGGTAAAATTGTTAATGTGGCTGATTACGGTGCGTTCTTAGAAATTCAACCAGGTGTTGAAGGCCTAATTCACGTTTCAGAAATGTCGTGGTCGCAACACTTACGTAACCCTGCCGACTTTATGAAAGTAGGTGACGAAATGGAAGCTGTTGTTCTTACCTTAGATCGTGATGATCGTAAAATGTCTCTTGGCATCAAGCAATTAGCTGAAGATCCTTGGTTGAAAACTGACGTTGTTTCTAAATATGGGATCGGTACAAATCATACAGGAATAGTTCGTAACCTAACTAACTTCGGTTTATTTATTGAGCTTGAAGAAGGTATTGACGGATTAGTGCACGTTTCTGATCTTTCTTGGACTAAGAAAATCAAGCACCCATCTGAGTTTATCGCTGTTGGTGGTGAGTTAGAAGTTCAAGTACTTGAATTAGACGTTGAAAATAGGAAGCTAGCTCTAGGTCATAAGCAGCTAGAAGAAAATCCTTGGGATACATTTGAAACTGTATTTGAAATTGGAACTACACATAAGTGTACAATCAATAACAAAACAGATAAAGGCTCTGTACTTGAATTACCTTACGGTATTGAAGGATTTGTAAATGCTAAGAACTTAGTTAAAGAAGATGGTGCTAAGCCTAGTGTAGGTGAAACTTTAGACTTTAAAGTTATTGAGTTTTCTAAAGGCGAAAAGCGAATTTTATTATCGCACACCGCTACTTATAAAGAGGACGAAAAGCCTGTTGCTCCAAAGAAAAAAGCTGGTGGCAAGAAAAAAGCGACTAGTTCGAGTAACCAGGAAGCAACTTCTAGCTTAGGTGATTTATCTGCACTTTCTGCTTTAAAAGAGCAAATGGAAAAGCCAGCTGCAAAGCCAGCAACCAAAAAAGCTCCAGCTAAGAAGAAAGAAGAAGCTCCGAAAGAGGAGGCTCCAAAAGCGGAAGAAGCTAAAGTTGAAGAAGCTAAAGCAGAAGAAGCACCTAAAAAAGAGGCTGTTCCTAAAGCTAAGAAAGCGACTAAAGCGAAAGCCAAAAAGGAAGAACCAAAAGCAGAAGAAGCTCCAAAGGCTGATGAAGCTAAAGGTGAAGACAAGTAATTAATTCGATGCCGCTTCAATATTATCGGAGCGGCATTGCTTTATAAACTGAATAATATTTTACTTTTGCTTCGATTATTATCAGAACAAAAGTAATGGCGTTGTGGCCGAGTGGCTAGGCAGAGGTCTGCAAAACCTTGTACAGCGGTTCGAATCCGCTCAACGCCTCAGTAAAAGCCTCCGCTAATTAGCGGAGGCTTTTTTGTGCCTAAAAATCATGATGAAACTTGTTTCAAGAAGGATTTTTAGGCACAAAAAAGTGATGATTTTAATCATCTAGGCTTTTGGTGTTGGTTCACCCTCACCGAATCAGTGAAGCTAATCCGCTCTATTTATCCTAATTAAAAAGACACAAATCAAATCGATAAATTTTGCCACTCCAATTTCTACTCTACCAAAAATCTTTTCTATCTTTGCAACCAATACATCATGCAAAAGCGATTAATACTCAACCCCGACCTGCTTTCAATTACCATAAATCGCCTTTGTCATCAATTAATAGAAAATCATTCGTCTTTTGAAGATACTGTCTTAGTTGGGTTACAACCAAGAGGAGCCTTTTTGCTTGAACTTATTCTAGCACAGTTAAAAAAACTAACAGGCGTTGATATTACCCATGGTTATTTAGATTCTACTTTCCACAGGGATGATTTTAGAAGACTTGATATTCCTCCAAAAGCCCATGAAACTAAAATGGATTTTGTGGTGGAAGACAAACAAGTAATTTTAGTAGACGATGTACTTTTTACCGGTAGGTCAGTGCGTTCTGCTATGGATGCCCTTCTTGCTTTCGGAAGGCCCCAAAAAGTAGAATTATTAGTGCTAATCGATCGGAAGTATTCACGAGATGTGCCATTGGCTCCTAATTATGTGGGCAAAGAAGTAAACACGCTTGCTCACCAAAAAGTATTGGTTCAGCTCGAACCTGAAAAACAAAATAAAGTCTGGTTAATAAACGAAGAAAATGACGCAGCTTAGTCAGAAGCACCTACTAGGAATTAAAGACATATCTGAAAATGATATTCAATTGATTTTTGACACAGCCGATACATTTAAAGAAGTCATTAACCGGCCTATTAAAAAGGTCCCTTCGCTCCGTGATATTACAATTGCCAATGTGTTTTTCGAAAACTCAACACGTACTAGGCTTTCTTTTGAACTAGCAGAAAAAAGACTTTCGGCAGATGTAATTAATTTTTCAGCCTCTTCTAGTTCACTTAAAAAAGGAGAAACTCTACTCGATACTGTCAATAATATATTAGCGATGAAAGTGGATATGGTGGTTATGCGCCACGCAAGCCCAGGGGCCTCTCATTTTCTATCTCGTCATATTGATGCTAACATCATTAATGCAGGGGATGGAACTCATGAGCACCCAACTCAGGCTTTATTAGATACATATTCGATTCGAGAGCGATTTGGAGATGTAGCTGGTCTAAAGGTGGCGATTATTGGAGATATTCTTCACTCAAGAGTAGCTATTTCAAATATTTTTGCACTCAAAAAATTAGGAGCAGAAGTAATGGTATGTGGTCCAAACACCTTGCTTCCTAAACACATTCAAACATTGGGTGTAAAGGTTGAGTTAGACGTATTCAAGGCATTACAATGGTGTGATGTGGCAAATGTGTTACGTATTCAGCTCGAGCGGCAGCAAATCAAATATTTCCCTTCGCTTAGAGAATACTCCCTTTATTTTGGCATTAACCTTAAGATGCTTCAAAAATTAGACAAAGAGATTACCATTATGCACCCTGGCCCAATAAACAGGGGGGTAGAATTAAGTAGTGATGTGGCAGATTCTAAACATTCCATTATCCTCGATCAAGTAGAAAATGGAGTTGCTACCAGAATGGCCGTGCTGTACTTGTTGGCTAGCCAAAAACAGTAATTGCTCTATTGGCAAATAGTAAATCGGCTTTCTAATTTTCTCTTTTATTGAGGGTAATTGGTATTTTTGATTAATAAATTAACCATTATGCGCACAATCCTATTCATATTTCTTATTTCTCCATTTTTTTCGTATGCCCAGTTTGGTAAATTATTAGATAAAGCAGCTTCTGTAGGCCTTAAAAAAGGCACCGAAATGATGTCTGATCATTTACGAAAGACGAGAGAAAAATTCGATACTACTAGTTTTAATTATTCTGTTTCATTTAGTGATGTGTCTGCCCAATACGAAGACAAAGAAAAGCTAGATGATGTAACCAACGTTGCAAGTATTTACCTCGATGATGAAAAGGATAAGACCTTATTGGAAGAAGCCAGGGAACAAATTGATATGGGTGAGATGTATTATGCGACCAATGCCTTTAATCTAGCAGAAATTTCATTTCTAGTTGCCTTGGGGATATTGGAGATTGAAGGTGATCAAAATAATTTAATGTATCCGCGCGTGCTCGCTGATATCGGAATGCTCTATAATGGAATGGGAAGGTATGATTTGGCTATGGAGTTTACTACTAGAGCACTTGAGTCTCGTAAAGAGTTGCGAGGAGAGAATAGTATTGATTATGCTGCTTCGTTAAACAATTTGGCTGTACTATTTAAAAATATCGGTGATTTTAATGAAGCTGAATCTAAATTAAATGAGACACTAAAAATTAATGAACAAGTTTCAGGAAAATCATCCATGGCCTATGCCATAACTTTAAATAATAGAGGTGTTTTATTTCAAAATTTAGGTAGGTATAAAGAGGCGGAACGAGACATTATAGAATGCCTTGATGTTGCTGCAGATAATATGAGCACCAAGTCGTTGAAGTATGCAAGATTTCAAACCAATTTAGGACTTCTTTACCAGCAGCAACAGAAATATGACGAAGCAGAAAAAATATTTGAATCTGCCATAAGTGCCGTTTCCCGTAATCCGCTAAAAAGCAAAAAATCGAATCCAGACTACGCTCATTTATTAGAGATAAAGGCATCACTTTACATGGAAATTGCGAAGTATGAAGAGGCCGAAAAACTTTTGATTGAAGCTTTGGCAGTATATGAGAAAAAATTTGGAAGGAGCTTTTCAGGAAATGGTCTTACAAAAGCACGACTTGGGGTTCTTTATAGAAGTCAGGGAATGTTGGATAAGGCTCAGAATAACCTAAAAGGCGCTGAATATATTTTAGGTGATACCTATGGGAAAACACATCCGTTTTATGTGCAAGTTGAAACAGAGTTGGCTTTATTGAATTGGCAAAAAGGAGACATTGAGCAAGCCGATTCTTATTTTAAACAATCGATTGATCAATCACTAAAATTTGTTTCTGAGTATTTTGCTCCCATGAGTGACATGGAAAAAGCAGCCTATTGGAAAACATTAAGACCTCGGTTTGAAAAATACTTCGCTTTTACTGCTGCGGTTGGTTCTACCAATCCTAAGGTGTTAGAATCAGCAATGAATTATCGTTTAGCCACTAAAGCTATGTTGCTTTCCAGCACTACCAAGGTAAAATCTTCGATACTCAATAGTGGTGATGAAAGCTTAATAGAGACCTATAATTCATGGTTAGATAATAAGCACCAATTGGCTCTATATTATTCTATGAGCAAGGAAGATTTAACGGTGCAAAACGTAAACACAGATTCTATCGCATCGGCAACCAATCAACTCGAAAAGGAACTTTCTCAAAAATCAGGAATCTTTAGTGAGGCATATAAAAGTAAAGTGCCTGAGTTGTATGATGTTCAGAGCAAACTGAAAAGCAATGAGGCGGCAGTAGAAATTATTAGAGTAGGCTATTCTTTGGATGGAAACTCTACTAAATATATGGCTCTAGTAGTTAAGCCATCTGAAATAAAAATGGTGGTTTTATTAGATGGTGATCAGTTGGAGAGGAAATATTTTAAGTATTATAAGAATGTTATTAAATTTAAACGAGATGATGCGCATAGTTATAATCAGTTTTGGAAGCCTATTGCCAAAGAGTTAACAGGGATTAGTTCCATTTATTTGTCATCTGATGGAGTGTATAACCAATTAAGTGTAAACTCGCTAAAAAACCCCGATGGTGGTTTTGTATTGGATGGGTTAAGCATATTAAATGTGAGCAGTTTGCGTTCTATTGTGGGTAAATCGGCTTTAGAATCATCTAAAAAAACAGCTTTATTGGTTGGCAATCCTTCTTACGGGTCTCCAGAGATAGCTCCTTTACCGGGCACAGGAAAAGAAATTGAAGCTGTTTCTACTATTCTTAAAGCCAATGGATTTAAGAATATGGTGTATCAAAATGCCTCGGCTACAGAGGAAATAATAAAAGAAGCAAGAAGCCCTAAAGTATTACATATTGCCACTCATGGCTTTTTTGTGAAAGATGTAAAAACTAATAATAATACCGTTTTTAGTGTGCCCTTGAATAATATTAATGACAACGTATTGCTAAGATCAGGCTTGTTATTAGCAAATGCCGGCAAACTGGATATAAATGCAGGTGGCAATAATGGTGTGCTTACAGCTTATGAAGCGATGAATTTAGACCTTACCAACACTGATTTAGTCGTGCTAAGTGCTTGCGAAACCGGGTTGGGCGATATTATGTCGGGCGAGGGGGTTTATGGCTTGCAACGTTCGTTCGAAGTAGCTGGAGCCAAGGCAGTAATAATGAGTTTATGGAAAGTAGATGATACAGCAACTCAATTATTAATGACCAGCTTTTATAAAAACTGGGTAGCCTCTAAAGATAAACTTAGTTCGTTTAGAAAAGCGCAAATGGAATTAAAAGCAAGCTACCCAGAACCCTATTATTGGGGTGCTTTTGTTATGCAGGGAGAGTAATTCTTTGTTAAATAGTTTCTAGTATCTATTTTTGATTAAACTAATTAAAAATAATCTAATGAAAGGAATTTTATTTATTGCAAGCATTTTGTTGCTATCGAGTTGCGACAATTCAAATCAGTCAAATAAAAATGCGGAATTTGAGTCCATTAAAATCACAAATCACGGTGAAGTTATTACCGATGAGGGAGCTATTTCCTCTGCTGATTTTCTTTCTAAATTTGAAAGTAAAGATTCATTAGAAATAAAGCTAACTGCAAATATTACAGAAGTATGTTCTAAGAAAGGTTGCTGGATGAAACTGGATATGGACAATGGCAAGACTATGAGAGTTACATTTAAAGATTATGGTTTTTTTGTGCCTAAAGATGCTGCTGGAAGAACGGCTATTATACAAGGAGTAGCAAAAATGGATACCGTGGATATTGCCACCTTAAAGCATTATGCTGAAGACGCAGACGCTTCTCAAGAAGAAATCGATGCCATTACTGAGCCTGAAATTAATTATGCTTTTGAAGCGGTTGGAGTAATTATTAAAGAGAATAAATCGACTTCCATTTAATAACCTGAGTTCGGGATAAGGAATAGCTGCCAGAAAATAAAATAGTAGGTGAGCTTTTTAATATAAAAAGCAAAGATATAATGGATTATTTCAAGATTTTTATATTCAAAAGATTGCCTGCTAGATATTTTCCCTTTGGGCTTTAACGAAACTTCCCTAAACCTCCTTATATTTTCTT
>JAKISE010000023.1 GCA_021648745.1 Cyclobacteriaceae bacterium | reverse complement strand
CAAATTTGGGTTATTTTAAAAATAAAACAGGAAAATTTTAAGAAAAATCATCAAAACAGCATGTTATGAAATTAAAAATATGGTTTCAGACTGTTTAAACGATGATTTTAATAGCTGAACAGTAACAGGGTCTGCTGAAAAACACTTATCTAATTGATTAGCAATTATTTATGAAATTTTTTTGGATTCTAAGTGCAAGGGTATTGACCTAAAACAAACAAAATCCTTGCACTTTATTTTTTAAGAAAATTAAAATTTATTAAAAAATATGCTAGACTCAAGCACAACATCTACTTCATTAGCTTCATCTCGAAGTATATTCATACATCATCGATTTGCTAATTCGTATCTATTGCACTTGAGACTTTTTCAGCAAGCCCTAGCTTATATTAGGTCGAAATCAGGTTTATAGGTTAAATTCAGCCTGAGGGTTTTCTTAATATTTGTTCAGTAGAGTAAGGTTTAAAGAACTGAACTTTGTAGTGTTAAATAAAATATTCAACACTTAAAATTTAGAACAAATGAAATCATTATCAAAAATGGCTGTGGTAATAGCCTTATTGCTCGTAAGCCTTTCCAATGTTAAGGCGCAAAATCAAGATGTAAAAAAATATGAATTGGTCTTTTTAGCAGGCACCATTCAACCCTTTTTGCTGCAAGGGGGCAATGTTGAAGTAGATTTTTACACACCAAAATGGGTTTTTAATTATTCACACGGGTTTTCTTTAGAGCTGGAGGATGCCACTGGCACTACCGTTGGCGATGCCAAAGACCAAAGTTTAGCCTTTCACCTGCCTTATAGTACCGGGTTTGGAATAGGTTATCGACTCAACAAATACTTTGATATTCGGTTTGAACCCAAAATGCACCAATTTGAAGCGTACTACGATGGTACTGACCGAACACTAGTAGAAAATCAAGTGACGGATTACCGAACAATTACCTTGGGGTTAGGTGCTTATTTCCGCTGGAAACCTTTTGAGAAACAAGACAATGCTTTGAAAGGAATTTTTACCTCAACCAGCATCCGGTATTGGCAAAATGTATATTCCTCCATGGAAGGAGGAGAGATTACTTATTTCAATCGTGTAACAGGTCAAGATGAAGTTCACGAAACGGCAAACATTGGCATCGCCAACACGCCTTGGTTATTCAATATTGGTGTAGGGTATAGTTTTCAATTTTAACATGTTGTAGGAATGAAAAACAATATTCACACCGTGTTAGGAGCAAATGGAGCTATTGGAAGATCCGTTATCGAGGAACTTCAAAACCGTAACTTACCGTATAAATCTGTTACGAGATCATTAGTGAATAGAGGAAAAACCGACCTGCAAGTAAATTTACTCAATCAAGTAGGTGCGAACAAAGCCATAGCTGGTAGTGCTTATGTTTACCTATGTATAGGGTTGCCATACCGAACGGAGGTATGGCAATCTCAATGGGAAATAGTGATGCAAAATGTGATTGAAGCCTGTTCAATTTATAACTCGAAACTTATTTTTCTCGATAATATGTATATGTATGCTTCACCTCTACCTGTCCCTTTTGATGAAAACACTGAACAACAGCCTGTTTCCGAAAAAGGAAAAGCTAGGAAAAGAACAGCTGATTTAATGGTAAAAGCTATATCGGACAGAAAAATTAAAGGACTGATTGGTCGTTCATCTGATTTTTATGGTGAAGCTGCAGTAAATAGCCCTTTTTATATTTCTTTTCTCGAACGAATGTTAAGAGGGAAAAACCCACAAACCTTATCAAGAACAGATATCAAGCACACGTACGCTAATGTTTCGGATAATGGGCGAGCATTGGTAAAACTAGCCTTGTGCAAAGAATGTTACGGGCAAGTTTGGCATTTGCCCGTTGGTGAGCCCATTACCGCAAACGAGATGATAGAGCTATTTAATAATGAATTGGGTGTTGATTATAAGATAGGCGTGATGCCTACTATATTTAGAAAATTTTTATCTGTTTTTATAAAGCCATTGAAAGAAATGGAAGAAGTACGCTATCAATTTGAAAGCGAGTATATGATGTCTTATGATAAGTTCAAAAAAATGTTTCCAGATTTTATAATTACGCCTTATGCAGAAGGGGTAAAAAATATGGTAGAGTGGTTTAAGAAAAATGAAGCACGAAAAAGTAATTTGTAGAATAATTGCCTACTAAAACCAGTGCAAATGTGATAATTTTGATTAGACTGGAACAATTTTTAAAATTCTAACTGTCACCTAGATTGAGTGATTCAGTGGAGGTGAAAAGTACATTAATGCTAATCGCTTCAGAGAATCGCTCAATCTAGGTGTTAGAAAGACTGCTATTTTAAGTACACCCAACTACTTTCAGGTTATCAAATAATCTGATGTTAATTATTCTTTTGTATGCGGTTTTTTAAACGAATCTAACTTCTTTCTATCCTTCCATCACTTTAGCCATCACTTCGCCAATATCGGCTGGAGATTCTACTACGTGTAATCCACATTCAGCCATAATCCTCATTTTTGCAGCAGCAGTATCATCGGCTCCGCCTATAATTGCGCCTGCATGGCCCATTCGCTTTCCTTTAGGAGCAGTTTGACCAGCTATAAAACCAACTACTGGTTTAGGGTTTCCTTGCGCTTTTATCCAACGTGCAGCGTCCGCTTCGAAATTACCACCAATCTCCCCAATCATTACAATGCCATCTGTTTCAGGGTCGTTCATAAAAAACTCAACCGCTTCTTTTGTTGAAGTGCCAATAATAGGATCTCCTCCAATACCAATGGCCGAAGAAATACCCATTCCTGCTTTTACTACTTGGTCAGCGGCTTCATAGGTTAATGTACCCGATTTAGATACAATACCGATTTTACCTTTCTTAAACACAAAGCCTGGCATAATACCAACCTTAGCTTCTCCTGGAGTAATTACACCTGGGCAATTTGGTCCAATAAGCGTAACATCTTTGGAGCTTATATATTCTTTAGCCAACATCATATCTTTTGTTGGAATACCTTCAGTAATAGCAACAATTACTTTAATGCCAGCATCAGCGGCTTCCATAATGGCATCAGCAGCAAAAGCAGGGGGAACAAAAATGATAGATACATTAGCCCCAACTTGATCAACCGCATCAGCAACAGTATTAAACACAGGCTTATCAAGATGTGTTTGACCTCCTTTACCCGGAGTTACACCACCTACAACATTTGTTCCGTACTCTATCATTTGACTTGCATGGAATGTACCTTCAGAACCTGTAAATCCTTGTACGACAACTTTAGAATCTTTATTTACTAAAACGCTCATTTTCTTGATTTTTTCCTGTGTTACTATGGGGATAAATCCCTACCACTATTGGTGCTGCAAAAGTAAGTGAATTGTATCGTTAAGCAAATAGAATTGACCAGCAATAACGCTGAATACTCTTGTTCAATTTTGCACAAGCTGTACAGAAACGGACATGCTAAATGAAGCACATCGTCAAATAAAAGGCTAATTCAATGTTTTTCTAATTGGCACGCTAGTTGGATTAAGCAATGCGGTCAAGTACTCAAAATAAAACTACTCAATAAACACAACAACACTTTTCAAGTTTAGGCAAAGGGAGAATCATTTGGTTCTCCCTTTTTAATGTTTAAGAAGATCATTTTCTTCGAAGTTGTCCTTACTAGTTAAATTGAATAGTTTAGTGTATTAATTAGCACACCAAATGAAAAAGTTTTTGATATTTTTAACTAGCCTAATTCTAATAGCAGTATTCGGCATTTATTTTTACTTGCAAAGTACTAAACCCACTTACGAAGGGCAACTTGACTTAGAAGGCCTCAAAGACCAGGTTGAAGTCAAGTACGACACTTATGGCATCCCTCATATTTATGCTCAAAATGAGGAAGATGCCTATATGGCCTTGGGTTATGTACATGCGCAAGAACGCCTCTTTCAAATGGAAATGATTCGTAGAGTTTCTACTGGAACACTTTCAGAAATATTGGGTGCTGACTTATTAGATGTTGATAAGCTCTTTAGAACATTAGGTGTAAAAGAAAAATCAAAAGAGTTGGCCAAGCAATTTAACGCAACTAATTCGGAACATAAATCAGCTGCTGAAGCCTATTTTAAAGGTGTAAATAGCTTTATAAAAAATGGACCTACTCCTATCGAATTTACAATTATTGGTATTCCTAAAAGAGATTTTACCATAGAAGATGCCTATAATGCAGGAGGTTATATGGCCTTTGGTTTCGCAGAAGGATTTATTGCCGACCCTGCTATTTCTCAATTAGTAGAAGAACATGGAGAAGCTTATTTAGAGGATCTCTTATTCACTTCCTCTGAACAAACCACCTATATTTATAATAACCCTCATGTAGATTCTAGTAAACTAACTTCATTAGCCCAAATAATCAAACAGATTCCAATTCCGTTAATTGTGGGTAGCAATAGTTGGGTTATTGGCTCTGAAAGAACTAAGTCTGGCAAGCCAGTATTCGAAAACGATACCCATATTGCATATTCTCAACCATCGGTTTGGTTTGAGGCTCATTTGGAATACCCTGGCATGAGCCATTTTGGTCATTATTTAGCGGGTGTACCTTTTTCAATATTAGGTCATAATAAATTTGCTGCCATAGGTATGACCATGTTTGAGAATGATGATGTAGATTTTTACTATGAAAAAGAGAATCCTGAAAAGGGTAATCAAATTTGGAGAAATAATTCGTGGGAGGATTTAACAGAAAGAACCGAAGTAATTAAAATAAAAGATGCGGAACCTGAAACAATTACAGTAAGGTCGTCTAGCCATGGCCCCATAGTTAATGATATTTTTTTCAAGGATTTTAAAAACAAATCGCCCTATTCAGTTTGGTGGTCATTCTTACAGTATAATAATGATTTGATGAACGCTCTTTATAAACTAAACCATATTGCTTCAATTGATGATGCCAGAGAAGGGTCTTCATTAATTCAATCCCCTGGTTTAAACATTATGTATGCCGACACTGCTGGCAATATTGCTTGGTGGGCCTCAGCTACCTTACCAATAAGGCCTCCACACGTAAACACCAAGCTTGTTTTAGACGGTACTGGCAAAGATGATATACTAGGTTTCTACGATTTTAGTAAAAACCCACAAGCAGAAAACCCTGAATGGGGCTATGTATATTCGGCCAACAACCAACCTGATTCTGTTGACGGGGTATTATATCGTGGCTATTACTACCCAAGAGACAGAGCAGGAAGAATTGTGGAGTTAATTAAGGCTAAACCTTCAGGCTGGACCGCAGAACATTCTATAAATATGACTGCAGATGTTATCTCTCCTGTACAAGTTGAAGTAGCACAAACTCTTGTAGCTCTCATTAAGGAGTCAAAAGTAGAGATTCCAACCGAGGTGCTGAATTTGTTAGAAAATTGGGATGGAGACCATCAAATAAACGATATAGAGCCCTCAATACTTTATACCATTCAAGGGTGGCTACAGTATTATATGCTTGGCGATGAATTAGGAAGTGAAAATCTAAAGGCATTGAACGGAACTTCTACGCTAAAGACTAGCTTTCTCCACCTAATTCAAAATAATGAGTCTATCTGGTGGGATGATGTAACTACACCTGAAAAAGAAAATCAATTGGACATCATCAGCAAATCTGTTAACTCTGCATTAAATACGCTTGAAAGAAATTATAGCAGCACAAACCCTAGCGATTGGAAATGGGGAGAGATTCACACCCTTACTCATAACCATCCTTTAGGAGAGGTTGAGGCTCTTAAAAAGTATTTTAGCGTTGGTCCAATACCGATAATGGGAGGAAGAGAAGTAATTAATAACCAAGGGCACGATTTAGATACTACCGGCATATTTAATGTAAAAATGGGGCCTGCAGTTCGTACGGTAATCGATTTAAGTAATATGAATGGTGCTATGAGCATTAATCCTACTGGTCAATCTGGTAATTTTTTAAGCAAGCATTATAATGACCAAGCACAAATGTTTGCCAATGTTGAATTTAGACCTCAACTAATGGATTCCTTGGATGTTGCAAATGACACAAAATCAATACTAACACTTAACCCTGAAAATTAACCTAAGTGAGTACCAAAATATTTAAAAAAAAACTCTACGTCATAATTTTCGAAGCGGATACGCCTTGGGGTAAAACATTTGATATTGGCCTTTTACTAGCTATTATGTTAAGTGTGTTTACCGTTGCATTGGAAAGTGTGCAATCATTCAGGGCAGTTCACCAAGAATTGTTCGATGCCCTTGAATGGTGTTTTACAATTTTGTTTACCATAGAGTATTTGTTGAGGTTATGGGTTGCTCCAAGAAAACGAAAATATGTATTTAGCTTTTTTGGTATTATTGATTTATTGTCCACCTTGCCTACATACATAGCACTGGTAATTACAGGTGCACATTCGCTTATTGTACTTCGTAGTTTCAGGCTTCTTCGGGTATTTCGCATATTTAAACTAGCTAGGTTTGTGGGTGAAGCATCGCAGTTGCAAAAAGCATTAAAGGCCAGTCGGCCAAAAATAATTGTATTTGTTACTGCCGTAAGCATTATAGTGGTCATTATGGGCACCATAATGTATATTGTTGAAGGAGGTGTTAATGGCTTTACGAGCATTCCTCGCTCCATCTATTGGGCCATTGTTACCTTAACTACGGTGGGCTATGGTGACATTGCGCCTATAACGGTAATGGGACAATCAATTGCAGCACTAATAATGATTTTAGGCTATGCCATAATTGCTGTACCCACAGGTATTGTAACAGCTGAGATAGGAAAATCGATGTATGAATCTAACCAAACCAACCTGAGAGTTTGTGAAAATTGTAAGAATAAGGAATCTGACCCAAACGCCAATTATTGTAAAAACTGTGGGTCTAAATTATAGAGTTAACGTTTGAGGAACTTATAGGTCTCACTAAATCCAGTTGTAGCATCTTTAACTGCCACTAAATAATAACCAGCAGGAAGATTTTTAACATCTACTTTAAATTCATTAGCCCCTGTTTTCTCTGTGAAAACTTCAAGCCTATTGCCAATAATGGAATGTATAACAATCTGAGGATCTACCAAATTTGAAGATTCAATGCTAACCTTTAAAAAATCAATGCTTGGGTTTGGATAAATCTGAACCTTGTTCTCAATTTTTAAATCGGCAGAAGAAAAAGAAGGATATCCAATATCATTTTGTCCATATACCGTAAGGCCTATACACATAAATAAGGTAGATAAAAGTAAATTCTTTAGCTTTCCCATTTTCTTTTTTTACTACTTTGACAAAAATTGAGCCAAATAGTTTAAATCGTCTATGCAAATAACGTGCTTTTTTTGAAAAGGTTTTAATTTAATGAAATAAAAGTAGAGGGTATTCGTTGCACAATGTCCGAAGCTATCACAGAGGCTTCTCCAAGTTCTAATGATGCTATGTCTCCAGCTTTCCCATGTATAAAAACACCCAATCGTGCTGCATCAAACGATGTATAACCTTGAGCTAGCAAACCAGTAATTATACCTGTAAGCACATCTCCACTACCAGCTGTGGCCATGCCCGGATTTCCTGTAGAGTTAAACCAAACCGTTCCATCTACATTAGATATGGAGGAATGAGCGCCTTTCAACACCAAAATCAATCCATGTTTTTCAGAGAACTTTTTTTGCTTTTCAATGCGCTCTAAGCTATGGGAATTATTACCAACCAGTCTATTAAACTCACCTACATGAGGTGTGAGCACACTCCCCTTAGGCAGTAGCTCTATCAACTCAGGATTTTGAGCAATTAAATTGAGGGCATCTGCATCTAGCACCATTGGCTTTTTATATTCTTTAATTAAAGTCAATAGTAAACTCAATGTTTCCAAATTTTCGCCAATTCCTGGCCCAATACCTAAAGCTGAATAATTTGAAATATTCTCAATCTCCAAATTTATTAAATGCTTTTCACCACTAGTTAAGCACATCGCTTCTGGAAAAGAGGTTTGTAAAATAGTATAGCCACAATTTGGCACTAATGAGGTAACCAAGCCTGATCCTGCTCGTAAACAGGCTTTTGATGCTAAAACGTTTGCTCCAATCATACCAAAGCTACCTCCAACAATTAACGCGTGACCAAAATGCCCTTTATGGGCATACTTTAATCGTGGTTTAACCATTTTTCTAGCAAGTACTGTAGAGAAATAATGATAGTTGCTTTTTTGCCGTTCGATTTCCTTATTATTTAACCCAATATCAATAACCCTCCACTCACCCACAAACTCACTATTTTCTGGCATCATAAAAGCTAGCTTAGGCAATTGGAAACTAACAGTAAAGTCTGGTTTAATTACACAATCTCCAAGGGGTATGCCATCAGGGCTTAAGCCAGAGGCTATATCAATGGAAACAATTGGTTTCCCCAACAGATTAATTTCATCAATCAGGGTTCCTATCCTTCCTTCAAAGGGCCTGTCTATACCAGAGCCAAAAATTCCATCAATAATAATATCACAATCAGCATCAGCTTGCTCTACCAATGCGATTTTTTTTGGGAGTTTATGTAAGTTAATTTTATAGTTTTTTGAACCCTTACTATTAATAGAAACGAGAAGGAGTTTTACCTTATATTGTTGATTATAAAGTAGCCTAGTAATTGCCAAGGCATCTCCTCCATTATTTCCAGGTCCTGCAAATATGAGAACCGTTTTGTCCGTACTAAACTTTTTTACAAACCAAGCCACAAATGCTTTCGAAGCTCGTTCCATCAAATCAATTGATTTAATAGGTTCATTTTCGATAGTAAAAGTATCTACTGTTCTTGTTTGCTCTGCGGATAAGATTTTCATAACGAGGTTTGCGTTACTTAAATTTAGCGACTATTTTGTAATTTTTAAAACCACCTATCTCTCGCCCTCCTAGTAGGTTAAGCTCTATCCATGATTTAATTCTGTATTTAAGACGTTCATGTTTGTGCAGATTTCGAGTTTTCTTTGGTAGACCACTATATTGTAAATCATTTTTCCAAAAAAACTTATTCATTACATTTACCATAACTTTCGGGTGAGTGCCCTTAAAAACAGGCACCCTATTTAAGGGTCCATAGTCAAAATCAATAATCAATAGCTTAGTTTTATCCCCTTGCCAGGTTTCAACCATTTTATCCTGTTTAGTAGACATTGTGAGCGGAGGGCGCACCCAACCATAGTGATATATTGCAGCAGGTATTTCTGCCACAGATAATTTTCTTGCAACTTCTTTAGATTGATAAAATTCTGTTGTTGGTTCAAACTTGGTGTAAAATCTGAAAGATTGAGCATCTCTCCAAGAATGAATCTCAGGCAGGTTTCTAATTATCCTTATTTCTCTGGGATACCAGCCCTGATGGGTAAAGCAATGATCAAAATCGCCCCAGAAATGCCTAAAATTAAATAACAAACCTTCAACACCTCTATTCATTAGGTAAGTTTCACAAGCATTTTTTATCATTGACAAATATTGTTCGTGCACAACCTCATCTACCTGTAGATAAAACAACCAATCTCCTTGGCATTCATGTTTACCAATATCCGATAAATAGGAGTAAAGCGTGTTTCTTTTAAATTTATCAGGCTCCCAATTAGCTTCAACTATCTTAATCTTATCACTCGCAATGGAATTGATAACTTCCAATGTGTTGTCATCTTCATCGCTTTTACAATAAACAATGACAAATTCATCAACAATATCTAATATTGAAAGAATGGATTCTTTTAAAGGATAACCAAGTTTAATTGCGTTTCTAACAAATGTATATCCACTTATGGTCATCTTTTTTTTACAATTTTACCATATTCTTTTCTCTACTTATAGTTTTATTATTAAAATATCATTCGAATTTTTTTTCTACAGTAACCTACTCTAGATTTGAGGCTATGCGAATTGGGTTTGAAGCGAAACGCTTATTTTTAAACGATAGAGGGCTCGGAAACTATGCTCGAAACTTGCTCTATGGCCTCATTAAGTATGCTCCTGAGAACGACTACCACTTGTTTACACCTGAGTTCTCTAATAAATACATCAATGAGGAGTATATAAACCCCAATAACACTACCATTCATACACCAAGTGGATTTTTAGGAGCCATATCTAAGGGTGCTTGGCGGAGTTTAGGAATGGGAAAAGATATTAAAAAAAACAATATCGATGTTTTCCACGGACTAGCACAAGAGTTGCCTAAGGATATTAGAACATCTGGGGCAAAGTCGATTGTAACTATTCACGATTTAATATTTTTAAAGCATCCAGAGTTTTATAAACCCATTGATCGTAAAATCTATTTTAGCAAAGTAAAATTTGCTGTAAATAATGCCGACCACATTATTGCTATATCCGAGCAAACCAAAGGTGATTTGATTAATACTTTCAAAATTGCGGAGAACAGGATAAGTGTAATTTACCAAAGTTGTAATGAAGTTTTTTATGATAAAAGAACTCCAGAAGAACTGAGCAATGTAAAGCAAAAATGGAACCTCCCTGATAATTATATATTTTATGTTGGAGCCCTTAATAAGAACAAAAATGTAAAAGTGATTCTTGAAGCACTCAACCAACTTAAAGGTAAGTTTGATTTGCCACTTGTGGTAGTAGGCAAAGGCGATGCGTACAAAAAAACACTCATTGAATACGCTGCTAAGCATAATTTGTTAAGCCAACTCCTATTTGCCAGCGATATAGAAGACCCAACACCATTAGAATTATCTTCCTTTTATCAAATGGCTTCCGTGTTTATCTTTCCTAGTTTTTACGAAGGGTTTGGTATACCCATTTTAGAAGCTCGCTTTAGCGGAACTCCTGTAATCGCCTCTAATAGTAGTTGTTTAGAAGAAGCTGGAGGAGGTGAGAGCTTGTATTTTAATCCTCAAAATGCTGAGCAATTAGCAAGTTTAATCTTAAAAAAAGAAGCACTCGAGAACTTTTCTCCCAAAAAACTAAAAGCGGAAGAGCTAATTAGCCAATTAATGTACTTGTACTCAACTATTGCAACTTAATGCGCATACTATTTATCACTTCTCCTTTTGAAGACTACTTACAAGACCAGCTTTTAATTGGCTTGAGAACTCTACTTGGAAATAATCTTATTGATTATCCGAAAAAAGATATTGTTTATACAAACTGCGAGAAGAAAAAGGGAGATTTATATGGCTGCGGATTTACTATTTGGAAATCCTTGCCAAATATTGAAATTGAAAGAAAGAATATTTTAGGAAGAATACGAAAAAAGGAATTTGACATAATAATTTTTAGTAGTATATGGAGGCAAAAAGTCTTGTTTAAAAAAATATTGAGCAAAAATATTTTTTTAAACAAGACTAGATTGATTTTTGTTGATGGTGAAGATCATACCAAAGTTTATAAAACAGCGTTACCTTTTGGCAAATATTTTAAAAGAGAACAATCATCAAGCCTACTGTCACCGTTTGTTAGAAAAATAAATTTTTCAATTCCTTCTAATAAAATAAGAAACTACCAACCCGAAAAAACTAAGCCTTTTGCCATGCACAACCAATGCGATGAGGCATACAAGCTAACTGATGTTAAAAACAATTGCCAGAAAAGCTACGCTTTTATCGATGAAAGCCTTTATTATAATGACATTGCACAATCAGAATTTGCCATAACCATGAAAAAAGGCGGATGGGATTGCATGAGGCACTATGAGATAGCTGCAAACCTCACTATCCCTTGTTTTTACCATTTATCAAAGAAGCCAAAAAATTGTGCTCCTCATGACTTAATCGATATGCATAACGTAATAAGCTTTAATTCTGCAATTGAATTAGAAAAAAAAATTGCTCTGATCAAAAAAGATGGTTTGTATGATAGTATTATCGCAAATGTAAACAGGTGGGTAAATAATAATAGTTGCGAAGAATTAGCAAAAAAACTAATACTCTAAATTTTATATTTCATGATCTAAAAGGCCTTTTAATGTAGCACTTTTCTTTACATCAAATTTACGCGCAAACAAAAATGGAGAACCAAGCAATACGTTAAAATCTTCCTCTACTAATAAGTCTGGGTGGGGAGAATCATGAAGGCCTTTTACATAATGTAATGATTGGTTTTTTATATCAAACACTCCGTTAGGAGCATTGTATAATATTGAATGAATAAATACCTCATCTGAATGTCTAGAATACTTAAAAGCTCTTAAAATCTCACTGCTTTCTGCCTTTCTCTTAATATACTCTGCTTGAATTCTAGTTATAGCCCACCAATGAGACCCAACATAATAATGTTCTATTTGCGGTGTAGCTAAAAATTTTTTGTGAAATAAATTTGCTGCTCTATTAAATAGCTTATTTAGTGGTTTTTTTTTAGTATGTAACGGGAATGCCCTCCATTTTTTTCCAAATAGAAAGTGTGCCCTGTTTACTCTATATAGTCCACCTTGGTGTTCGTCCCAATTTACAACTGGCATTTTATCAGCTGCTATGAATCCCTCATTACTATGATTTACAAAAAAATCAACAATATTATCATTTGATTTTATCGGGTAGTCTTGGCCACTAAGCATTACTAGTCTATCAGCGTTCCATAGTAATGCTTTTTTTATTAAATACAATTCAGCCTTGACCACATTAAAGCTTGCCCATGGAGTACTATATACGCTACTCCAACTGGCAACATCACTATTAAGATTTTTAATTTCCTCTTCAGTGTACTTGGATTTATCGATATGTATAAAAAAATGGGTAGAGTTAGGAATAGCCAGTTTATTGATAAGGGATACAACCTGACCTAAGCCTTTGTGAGCTAAAATTAAATAGGCAATTTTCATCTTTCCCTTTTCTCTATAAGTATTTTGTTAAATATTATTTTATACAGATAAAATAAGAAAGAGCCTTTTTTATATATTCTGCCAACTTCCTTTGGTACTGGTATTAGATTGTATTTTTCAATCATTTCATCAAGCTCTTGATGAGGTTCTTTACCCGTTTCAGCTAAAAGTTTTTGGTAAAGAGTCCCTCCATCTAATTGTATTTTTTTTGTATGATACACTTTAATTCTATCTATTATCGCAATTGACCTATTAATTATTTTTGACCAGTAAAAATCTAATCCCCACCCAGAACTAGTATAAGAAAACGAATCCAAAGCCAGCTCCAAAGCATTTTTAGAAAAAAGAGGGCACATTACTTCCACATAATTTGTATATCGTAATTCACAAAATCTATTTTGCCTAACAATCTTCCAAGATATATTTTTCTTTGTAGTGGAAGGTTGACATAATTCAAGTTGATACTCTTCGGCATAATTAAAAAGCATATTTGTAGTACCATTAACAATCTCTACATCATCATCTGGCATCCAGAAGAATGAATAATCTCGAAGCTCTGTATGCTCCATTAAGACCTTTTTAAGAACCGCATACTTAAACCCTGACTCAAAAAATAAATAATCACTCAACTCTTCAAGCTTGTTCTTAACTGCCTTTTCAATTATGTCTGGATAATAAATTAAGGCTACATCAAAATTTCGATCCTTTGTAAGCCAACTTGGTGCACAGTCGAGTTTACCAATAGTAGTTATTAACAAATTTTTACGTTTCATAGATCTATTTTATAAAAACTTTGATCTAGATGCAAATTGCAGATATTTCATATCATTGTGAACACCAAAAGTTAAAATATTTGGAATCTGAAACCTGATTGACTTAGTTGGATTAATTCCTTCAATTTTTTCCAATTCTAAACCACTTTGTTTCAAAAAGCGCTGAATACTTTTCTTTGTAAAAAATCTTAAATGCGTACTATCCAAAATGCCTTCCTCTCGATACCTCCAGTCCTTCTCAAATAATAATTCTGATACATTTTTCCAATATCTCACATTTGGCAGAGAGCATATTAAAACAGCATTTTTTGTTACATATGGTTTGAGGGCAATCAAAAATTCTGAAGGATTAATGATATGTTCTAAAAAATCATTGCATATAACACAATCAAAGTATTCTTTAGGCAAGTCCTTTAGCACCTCCATTGCACCACTTAATATAACTTTGTCCAATACGGCATTGGCATTCTTAACGGCTTCAGAATCAATATCAATGCCCCACGACTCTGTGTTAAACTTTTCTTTTATATCTTTTGAAAATTGGCCATTTGAACATCCAAATTCAATCGTCTTTTTAACAGATTTAGGAATAAATTCTAACATTTCTGGCCGTACTGTCTCATAATAAGCTCTACCCTTTTTTTTCATTTTTAATTAGTTAAATACTCTATCCCATTCTTGCATGAAATCAACTTTTTATCTAAGGTTCTATTCAAAATATCATCATTCTTAGTCAACAATTCCCGATCATATTCTTTATGATAAATATGATATTGAATACCCCCCAATCTTAGGTTTCGTTTGTGGATGCCGTTATTCACCAGTCTTGCAACAAATTCACTGTCCTCTCTTCCCCAACCTTGAATATCCTCATTATACCCATTTACCAAAAAAGCGTCTTCTTTCCAATACGCCATATTGCACCCTCTAATACCAACAATGGAAAGCCGATTAATAGAAATGAAATTTTGCAAAAGTGGCAAACGAATCCCGTTAAAAAAGTTAACTACTCCTTTCATAAAAACGTGAGGCCGACTTACATCTTTTCTAAAAATTTTTTGAGAAACATCTTTATTTAACAGAACCCTGCTTCCTCTTACAAAACTTCCATTACGAGCAAATTTAATTTGATCTTGTACATAAAATTTATCTAAAATAATATCTCCATCGATCTGCAAGATATAGTCAAATTTTGCGATTTTTAATGCTTCATTTCTAGCCTTCGCCAACCTAAATCCCTTATCTTCAATCCTACAATGGATGAGAGGAACCGGAAAGCTTTCCTTAATCATTTCGATTAAATCCCCTGTCTCATTCGTGGACCCGTCATCTGCAATAATTACTTCATTTGGCAATAACCGTTGCTGCTTAATACTTTGAAGTGATAGCTGAAGTGCCTCTGGCCAATTATACGTTGAAATGATAAGGGATGTGCTTGGTGTTTTACTCAGAACCTTCTCAATTTTAGAGGGCTCTAGTCTCAACATTATTGCTTTCGAATACTTTAAAAAGGTTTCATTTGAGGAAATAACAGCAATTATCAATCCATACCATCCATCCAAAAAACCCAAACGAACAAAATATCCATAAACAAAACCCCACATTGGGCTTAATATAGCCTTCAATGAAAGGAAAAAAATCTTTTGATTCTTTAATTGGGCTGCCCCAATTTCTGAAAAATTATTTGATTGCCTGAGATGTTCGAATATTGAATTAAAGGTGTAGTGATAAAGTACTCCTTTCAGAACTGGAGTCCTGAACCCATTTTTTAGTTCAAACGTCTCGTGTACATTTTCATTCGTCCATTCTCCAGCACTCTTATTAAACAGTCTTATCTTTTTATCTGGGAACCAATGGCCATGTTCAATAAATTTTTTTACATAAAAAGAAAGCCTATTTATTTGAAAAGCAGTGAATTGCCCCTTTTGTTTCACTTTAATTATACTATTTATTAAGTCCTGAGATAGAACCTCATCGGCATCTAGAGAGAGAATATGTTCGAATTTAGTTCTATTTATTGCGTAGTTTTTTTGCAATCCATAACCCTCAAACTTGTGCTCAACAAAAGTTACACCTAGGTCTTCACAAATAATTTTCGTTCTATCTGTTGAAAAAGAATCTACCACCACAACCTCATCAGCTACTTGCCAAGCCGCATCTAGGCATTTGCCAATATTCTTTTCTTCGTTAAGAGTAATTATTACTACAGAAAGTTTAATAGGTTTTGAGGACATTGGCTAAAATTAAAAACAAAATGGTAATTTTGTGGGCTTATAAAAGAATCATATCCAATTAAATAATGGTAGAAACACTAAAATACAAGGTTAAAGATATTTCTCTTGCCGACTATGGTAGAAAAGAAATAAAATTAGCTGAAGCAGAAATGCCAGGTCTTATGTCACTGAGAAAAGAGTTTGGCGAATCGAAGCCTTTAAAGGGCTCAAGAATTGCTGGTTGTTTACATATGACAATCCAAACTGCAGTTTTAATTGAAACATTAGTCGACCTTGGGGCGGATGTTACTTGGTCATCTTGCAATATTTTTTCTACGCAAGATCATGCAGCAGCAGCTATTGCAGCAGCCGGCATTCCAGTTTTTGCATGGAAAGGCCTTACGGAAGAAGAATTTGATTGGTGCATTGAGCAAACATTACATGCCTTTGAAGATGGGAAGTCACTTAATTTGATTTTAGATGATGGGGGTGATTTAACTAATATGGTGATGGATCGTTTCCCTGAATTAGTTGCTGGTATTAAAGGACTTTCGGAAGAAACTACTACTGGAGTTCATAGACTTTTGGAACGTGAAATCAATGGCACTTTGACCATGCCTGCCATTAATGTAAACGATTCCGTTACAAAATCTAAGTTTGATAATAAATATGGATGTAAAGAATCGTTAGTAGATGCCATTAGAAGAGCAACCGATGTAATGATGGCCGGTAAAGTAGCTGTTGTTGCCGGTTATGGAGATGTTGGTAAAGGGTCTGCTGCTTCATTGGCAGGAGCAGGAACACGAGTAATTGTTACTGAAATTGATCCAATTTGCGCTTTACAAGCAGCAATGGATGGGTTTGAGGTAAAGAAAATGGATGATGCAGTAAAAGAAGCCAACATTATAGTTACATGTACAGGTAATTATAATATCATTACTGAACGCCATTTTGAAGCAATGGGGGATAAAACCATTGTATGTAACATTGGCCATTTTGATAATGAAATTGACATGGCGTGGTTAAATGGAAAGTATGGAAACACCAAAAACACCGTTAAGCCTCAAGTAGATCTATACACAGTTGGTAGTGGCAATGAAGTAATTGTATTGGCCGAAGGTAGATTAGTAAATTTAGGTTGTGCTACAGGCCACCCTTCATTTGTTATGTCCAATTCATTTACCAACCAAACATTGGCACAAATTGAACTTTGGACAAACACTGATCAGTACGAAAATAAAGTATATACATTACCTAAGCACCTTGACGAAAAAGTGGCAAGACTACATTTAGCTAAAATTAATGTTGACCTTGAAGTGTTATCGCAAGAGCAAGCTGATTATATAAATGTAAAAGTTGAAGGCCCTTATAAGGCACACGAATATAGATATTAACCTGAGTTTGACCTAAGGAATGCTGTCAGAAAATAAGGTGGTAGGTGAGATTTTGGAAATAAAAAGTGAAAAAATAATGGATTATTTCAAGATTTTTACTTCTAAAAGATTGCCTGCTAGATATTTTTCCTAGGGCTTAAGTGAAATTTCCCTAAACTTCCTCAAATTTCTTTGAATTAACCCGTTAGTCCTACACAAATTTGAGTCGTTTATAAAATTTTCACTTAAAGCTGACAGTATTCCTTAGGTCGAACTCAGGTTATTAAGAAGTTAGTAGTTGAAAGTCGGAAGTTAGAAGAAAAAGCACCTTCTAATTTCCGACTCTTGACTTCACGCCTTGTTTCCTATATCACCCCAAGTTCTTTACCGACTTTAGTAAATGCTGCAATCGCCTTGTCTAAATGATGGCGCTCATGTGCAGCAGAAATCTGTACTCGAATCCTTGCTTGCCCTTTAGGCACCACAGGAAAATAGAACCCTATAACGTAAATTCCTTTTTCTAACAGTTTTTCAGCAAATTGCTGCGAAAGCACCGCATCATAAAGCATTATAGGTGTAATGGGGTGTATGCCTGGCTTAATATCAAACCCAGCAGCAGTCATTTTCTCTCTAAAATAGGCCGTATTCTCCATAAGCTTATCCCGCAAATCAGTAGTGCCACTTAGCATATCCAATACAACTATTGAAGCCCCTACTATTGATGGGGCAACTGTGTTAGAAAACAAATAAGGCCTTGATCTTTGACGAAGTAGTTCAATAATTTCCTTCTTGCCCGAAGTAAACCCACCTGAAGCACCTCCAAGTGCCTTGCCCAGTGTGCCAGTAATAATATCTACTCGGTCAATAACCCCTCTATATTCATGTACACCTCGACCTGTTTTACCCATAAATCCAGTTGAGTGGCATTCATCAGTCATTACCAGCGCACTATATTTATCCGCTAAGTCACAAATTTTATCTAGCTGCGCGATATTGCCATCCATAGAGAAAACTCCATCTGTAACAATTATTTTTTGAACTGCGCCCACAGCTTCAGCACCTTGTAATTGCTTTTCTAAATCAGCCATATCATTATTGGCGTAGCGGAACCGCTTGGCTTTACATAACCTAACGCCATCTATGATAGAAGCATGATTCAAGGCATCAGAAATTATAGCATCTTCAGGGCCTAAAAGTGGCTCAAAAATCCCTCCGTTTGCATCAAATGCAGCGGCATAAAGAATAGTGTCTTCTGTGCCTAAAAATTCCGATATTTTTTGTTCTAGCTCTTTATGAATATCCTGGGTTCCGCAAATAAACCTTACCGAAGACAAACCATACCCGTGCGAGTCAATGGCCTCCTTAGCCGCCTCAATCACTTTTGGATGTGAGGAAAGCCCTAAATAATTATTCGCGCAAAAATTAACAACTTCATGCCCTTCACTTGTTTTAATATCTGCACCTTGTGGAGTGGTTATTACCCGCTCTTTCTTATACAACCCAGCTTCTTTAATTTCAGCAATGGTTTGGGCTAAAACAGGTTTTATTTTATCGTACATGGCTATCGAATTTTATGAAAATATAAAGCAAATATACATTGTAAGTTTAACCATACACCGTTCATAATAATTTTTAAAATGGTATTTAACTATCCTTTTTCAACACTACATTTGCGTTACAAACAGTCAATTTTAACCAAGTATGACAAAGTGTTTAGTAATAGGTGCAAGTGGACAACTTGGCACCAATCTCACGGGTAGTTTGCGTGCAAAATATGGAAAGAACCAAGTAGTTGCTTCTGACATTCGCCCCACTAAAGAGAGCAGTCAAAATGAGCCTTTCGAAGTACTTGATGCCATGGACTTTGAGGCGATTAAAAAAGTCGTTGAGAAGCACCAAATTAATGTTATCTACCACCTAGCTGCCATACTTTCGGCCAAGGGGGAGCAAAATCCAGAAATGGCTTGGAACCTTAATATGACAAGCCTGCTACATGTGCTAAACTTAGCCAAAGAAAACACTAAAATTCAAATTTTTTGGCCAAGTTCCATTGCTGTATTCGGGCCCTCAACTCCCAAGGATAACACACCACAAGATTGTGTAATGGACCCCAATACAGTATATGGCATTTCTAAGCTTGCCGGTGAGCGTTGGTGCGAGTATTATCATAAAAAACATGGCGTAGATGTGCGTAGCGTTAGATACCCCGGATTGATAGGGTACAAAACATTACCAGGAGGTGGCACCACTGATTATGCAGTCGATATTTTTTATAAAATTCTACAAGAAGAATCATACGAGTGTTTTCTTAAAGAAAACTGCTACCTGCCTATGATGTATATGGACGATGCCGTAAAAGCAACTATCGATATTATGGAAGCTCCAGTTGATGCAATTAACATTAGGTCAAGTTATAACCTTTCGGCTATATCGTTTAGCCCTAAAGAATTGTATAATGAGATAAAGAATCAAATTTCTGAAGCTAAAATTAGCTATAATCCAGACTTTAGGCAAGCCATTGCTGATTCTTGGCCAAATTCAATAAATGATGCTGAGGCTAGAAAAGATTGGGGTTGGGAACACTCCTTTGATTTAAGCAAAATGGTGCAAGAAATAATTAAGGGCTTAAAAGAACAATTGGTTATTCATTAAGGCAAGGCTAGGTGATACACTAACGCAAATGCTGACCAGACTAATAAAAAGTTAGTAACTTATACCGAAATGTCAGCATTCTCAAAATGCCACTATACCTGATTTATGGCCACAGTGCTTCTTATTTTCTAGTGTTTTAACCCGAAATATGCAATAGAATTTCTATTAGGCCTTTAACTCACTTCAAATCAGTCGCTTTGCTTTGTTTGTGTTCTCACCATAGCGGTGCTATGCTTTCGAATCCAAACTGCCTGATTTATTGTGACTTAAAGCCTCATCACGAACCCTATCGCATAATTCGGGTTAAACCATGTTTATCTCCTTCATTTTTTTGAAACCAATAACTGTCTAATGCTCGCGAAGTGTGAGAATAAAACAATCGGAACAATTACTGCTGGAAGCCATACAAACGGAAAATAAGTTACGCCTATATTCGGTTGTTCAAATGCCAATTTTTGAAGTGGAGTTTGGGCACTTAATATAGCGATAGTCAATACGTTTATCAGCAGTGCTAGCGATAAAAAATTCCAAATCAGAAGTGCTTTTTTGTTCAGTACTTTCGCAACAAATACCAAGTAGTAAATTATTGGAGCTGTTAGTCCTGAAATGATATCAAAATTATAGCCATCAAAAGTCATAAGGCCAGGGATTAAGCCTTCTAAAAAGACATAATAGAGAACAATTTCTACAGGAATACGAATCGTATTCAGCAATGTCAGCCATTTTAAGCTTAGGTTGTCCATAAAATATCTCCCTTGCTTAGATATTAAAATGGAAAATACAAATATGACGCCTGGTGCAAGCAAGAAAAAAAATCTTGGTGGTAATGTACCTTCCTTTTGATAGAATCCCAATATACCTAGAAACGCTACAAGGATTGTCCATACCAAAAGACCATAAAGCACCTTTTTGCTATTTGAAGCTTTGAAAAAAAACCAAAGAGTAATAAGTGTTGTTAAAATAAATCCAACCGATGTAAAAATTGAAATCTCTGCCATTTTCATTATGTATTTGTACACTGCAAATTTCAGGGTAACAAAACTAATTACACTTGACAAAAGGCAAGAAATCAACTACGCTATGCGTTTTGCCGTATTCTACTAAGTGTGCTATCCGTAATACCTAAGTAGGAAGCTATATACTTCAATGGTGAGTTTTTTAATATTTCGGGCTTGGAAAGAAGCAAATTTTGATAGCGTTCTTCAGCAGTTTGATTAATCATTGCATACACCCTTTTTTTTGATGCGATAAATTCTTTGACCAAAATAGCACGACCAAAATCTCTAAATGCTGGTTTATTATGAAAAAGAGTATTTAATTCTTCGTAAGAAATTCTGTAACCTGTACAATCTGTAATAGCTTGAATATTTGATTCTGAATAAACTCTATTGAAAAATGAAGTTACCTCAAAAACAATATTGTTTTCTGTAAAAAAATCCGTTGTTATTTGATTACCATTTAAATCGTACAAATAAGTTCTCATTAATCCTTTATGGAGATAGAAATAATCGTTGCTAATTTGATTTTCTTTCAAAAAGTAATCACCTTTTTTAAATTCTTTTAAGCCAAAAGAGTCAGCAATCTCCTCAACATCAATGTCATTTAATGGAATGGATTTCTGAATAAATGTTGTTAACGGACTATTTTTCATACGGACAAATTTTTCTCATATTGTCTACAAAAAGTCGACAAACCTAAAAAATACGAGAGTCACCTCGAGTTTTCTCAATCATATATTGGCTTTACTACTTATTCTTTTCCAGCTGTTCTACCAATACTCTAAAGTCTTTCGGGTAAGGTGCTTCAAATTTATACGCCTTTCCATCAATCCCAGTTAAGCCCAGTTTATAGGCGTGTAGTGCAAATCGTTGTATTAATGGGTTTTCAATGGAGCCCTTTTTAAGATTATACTTCTTTTTTATAGAAGATAAATAAAATGGGTTGCCTCCATAAAATTCATCACCAACAATTGGTGCATTAAGCTCTGCTAAATGAACACGGATTTGGTGCATTCGACCAGTTACGGGGCAGCACTCTACCAATGAATATCGATTATAAATACCCAAACTCATAAACGAAGTTTCAGATTCTTTTCCTTGGCGCTGGTTAATAACCACTTTGCCTTTGCCTGAGGTTATTAAAGCAGCATTTATTACTCTGTTTTTAAACTCATGCACCCCTTCTACCACGGCATGGTACACCTTATCAACCTTTCTTTTTTCAAATTGTATAGAAGCATGTTTATATGCTTCTGGGTGTTTTGCAATAAGTAAAACACCGCTGGTATCTTTATCTAACCGGTGGCACATTTGTGCGTCTTGCCAATAGTCTTTGGCCAGCCTGTTTACATTAAATCGAGAAGACCGGTCGTCTAATGAAGCCAAAAATGGAGGCTTATTAATAACAATAAAATCATCGTCTTCAAATAGTATCCAATTCTTCAGTTTAAGTTCCTTGCCCATTATAAAGGTGGTTTATCTTTCTGCAAAGAAAAGGTAAAAACGGAACCTTTACCAACTTCGCTCTTAACAGTAATAGTAGAGTTTTGTATACTTAATAAATGTTTTACAATGGCTAAGCCCAAGCCGTTACTTCCTTTCTTTTTAATTTTTGTTCTGCTTTTATCAACTCGATAAAACCGCTTAAAGATTTGAGAAATATCTTTATTGGGGATCCCAATTCCCGTATCAGAGATTTGCACTTTCACACTTTCATTATTTTCAACAATCTTTATTCGAACCTCCCCTTTGGGTAAATTATATTTAATAGCATTGGATACTAAATTTTGAATTACTTGCCGTGTTCGAACAAAATCAGCAAATACGATTGAAGCAAGAGGTTCTTTCTCACGTTTTATAGAAATGTCCGCTTTAATAGCTTGTTGTTCAAAATCATCAATTATTTCATCTACCAACTTTACTAAATCAAAATGGTCATTCATTAAAACCACATTACCTGATTCAATTTGAGATAGTTCCAACAAATCTTTTACAAGGTTGTCTAACACATCAAGGCTATTGGCAGATTTCTTTAAAAATTTATACCGAACTTCATCATCATCAACTGCCCCATCCAGCAAGGTGTGCACATATCCTTGGGCCGCGAAAATAGGGGTTTTAAGCTCGTGCGATATGTCTGCTATAAATTGAGTTCTAAAATCTGCACGCTCATTCAATCTTTTTATTTCCTTTTCTGTGCGTTTCTGAAGAGCATGCAAATCTTTATAAATTCGGTTTGACACCCCTAAATTAAAATCAGTCTGAGGAAGTTCCTCCGTTTTAAGTCCTCTCAAATAATGAGAAATAGAATCCTTTATTTTTGATGCATCTCGAAGGACAATGTATTCTAAGGCGAGCCAAAACACTAGACCATTTACTACAAAACTGGCCCCTGCTATTATAACAACATGTTTTTGTGAAACCCCTGCAGAATAAAGCAGAGATGATATAATTGTTGCCGTAATTATAGATATTACGAATGTTAACGCATATTTATTCATTGGTTTCAAACTTATAACCAACTCCTTTTATGGTACTAATATAATTATCGCCTATTTTCTCTCTGATTTTTCTAATATGAACATCTACTGTTCGAGCAAGTACATACACATCAGACCCCCAAATATTTTTAAGCAAAGTGTCTCGGTTAAATACTTCGTTGGGGTTTTTGGCTAAAAAATATAATAGCTCAAACTCTTTTCTAGGAAGTGCAATTTTTTTTCCTTCGAGCTCTACAGAATAACTAATTCGGTTGATTATTAAGCTACCCATTTCTAATACTCTAGTAAGTTTTTCCTTTTTCTCCGCCCTTTTAAAAAAGGAATTAACCCTACTCAATAATGCCCTTGGCTTAATAGGTTTTGAAATAAAATCATCAGCACCAGAGTCAAATGCTGCAACTTCTGAGTATTCTTCTACTCTAGCAGTTAAAAATATAATATGAGATTTCGATAATTCAGGTTCCTCTCGCATAAGTCGGCATGCCTCAACACCATCCATGCGGGGCATCATAATATCCAAAATAATAAGTTCTGGCAACTTCTGCTTCGCAACTTCTAAGGCTTCAACTCCATCCTGTGCTTTAAATACCTGATAGCCTTCTTTCGAAAGATTATAGGATAATAAATCTAAAATATCCTCATCGTCATCTACTATAAGTATTTTGTGAACCGTACTGGTCATATTAGTTTTTTATAAAAATAAAACGAAAATAAAAAGCAGCCGAAATCATTTCATTACCATATTGTTACTAATTGGGGTAACGCAACTTCCAATAGGCTATAAATGTACTTAAATCATTATTAAACTCTTGTTCTAATTGCACATCAAACTGGCTTTGGCGTTCGCGGTAATTCAAAAACGAAATAAACCCTGCATTATTCATTTCCAACCCATTAAACAACTCCTGATACCTTTTAGGGTTATTAAAGCTCACGGTGTCTATATTGGATTTAAAAGTAGTCATAAACGCAGCTTTATATCTTTGTTTTTCTTCTAAAGAAAATCCCTCAATGTTTTTATAGATGCTGTCTAATAAAGTAGCACTGAGTACCATAAATTCTGTAAACTTCTCACTATCACTCAACCTAGCAGCATATCCGTTTGCCTCATTAGAATTTCTCCCAAACTTGTTTCCCAAAAACTTTAACGCTCCCTTTCTTCCAATAAAGGAAGCTAGGTTTTCATTAAACGTCATACTATCAGGCACAAAAACAGTACCATGGGTAAGCTCATGAATAAGCGTGTTGCTCATACTACCTACTGTACCTTCCAACATATTTGAAAGCACAGGATCCTTGAACCAGCCTAATGTTGACCAACCGCTTACCGAAGACATTTCTACATCATATCCTTCTTTTTTTAGATCGTTTGTTAACTCAATTGCTTTTTCTACCTCAAAAAAACCTTTATACGTAAAGCTGCCTACAATCGGAAACGACCATTCCTTTGGTTCAAATTTAAAAGGTGCACAAGCAGTAACAACCCAAAGAATTTCTTTTCCTTGCTGATCGAAAAAAGTGGTGTAATTATTTGTTGGTGACAACCCAAGGGAGTCAAAGGCAAATCTTCTAATTTCGTTTACAACCAATAATCTTTGCTTTACACTATCAGCAATGTTAGGGTTAGTAAGAACCTCTTCAATTGGCTGGGCATTCCAAAGCACAATAAACTGCCCTTTTCCTTGAGAAATACCATAACCAATTAGTTGATGATAATAAAAAACGAGCCCAAATAATACGATAACAAGACCCCAACCAATTTTTTTTATCATGTCTATTTCAAGCAATTAATAAAAACCTGAGTTACTTTAGGTTTATAAGTTTCGCAAAGATCGGAAACTTTTCTTCACAATCTCCACTTAAAGCATTGCCTACTTTTAACCAATTTAATAAAGATTATAATTTCCCCTTGACTTACTCTTGATTTCTCAATATCTTACCCTTTCTTTTGCAACTAAGATAATATCTAAAAATAATAACAACTATGAGCGAGCAGAGCGAAAAACTTAAGGCACTTCAAATTACAATTGATAAACTTGAAAAAGCCTACGGTAAAGGGGCAGTAATGAAATTAAGTGATGAAAAGGTGGTAGACGTTCCTTCCATTTCAACAGGTTCGCTTGGCTTAGATATTGCCTTAGGTATTAATGGAATACCCAGAGGTAGAGTAACAGAAATTTATGGGCCTGAGTCATCTGGAAAAACAACCCTTGCAATGCATTGCATTGCGGAGGCTCAAAAAGCAGGAGGACTAGCTGCATTTATTGATGCAGAACATGCTTTTGATAGACAATACGCTGAAAAGTTAGGCATTCAAACAGAGAATCTCCTTATTTCACAACCGGATAGTGGCGAACAGGCCTTAGAAATAACCGAGCACTTAATACGGTCAGGAGCTATTGATATTATTGTAATTGATTCAGTTGCAGCCCTTGTGCCAAAGGCAGAACTTGAAGGAGAAATGGGGGATAGCAAAATGGGGCTCCAAGCTCGTTTAATGTCTCAAGCGTTGCGAAAGCTTACTGGAACAATAAATAAAACTGGCTGTGCTTGTATTTTTATTAACCAACTACGTGAAAAGATTGGAGTAATGTTTGGCAACCCTGAAACTACTACAGGAGGTAACGCGCTTAAGTTTTATTCTTCAGTTCGTTTAGATATTAGAAGGATAGGTCAAATAAAAGATAATGAAAATGCCGTTGTAGGAAACAGAACTAGAGTAAGAGTAGTAAAAAATAAAATGGCTCCTCCATTTAAAGTAGTAGAGTTTGACATTATGTACGGGCTAGGTGTTTCTAAATCAGGAGAAATACTCGATTTAGGTGTTGAGCTAGAGATTGTTAAAAAAGCTGGCTCTTGGTTTTCTTATGAAGGAAACAAATTGGGTCAAGGCCGTGATGCAGTAAAAGCACTGATTGAAGACAACCCTGAATTAATGGATGAACTAGAGGCTAAGGTGAAAGAAGCGGTTTACGGAGATAAAGCTGATGCCTAAAGGGTGGTATTTTTATTAATTTGAGATGCCACTCCTATGGAGCTAGTAACCTGAGTTCGGGATAAGGAATGCTGCCACAAGGCAAGTAAACCAGATAATCTTTCTTGGTTTGCCAGTCAAGGCAATAATCTCCTAAAAATGGGCTCGGAAGAGCCCAAAGATTATTGGGTCTGACCTCCCTCCGTACAACTTCGGGAGGCGGGCGCCCGACAATGACGATGTTGTTGGACGTTAGTTATACAATAGGTTCTAATACTATTGCTTTAACTTCAAAATATACTCAGCTACTGCCAACCTAGTTTCAGGAGATAAATAATTTTGAGGAGGCATTTCGGGATAATCTTCTCGTTTATGTGTAGGTGCAGCCATAAAATCGGCCATACCTTGAGGGTTATTTTTGTAAATAGCTTGGATAACATTTATAGGGGGGCCAATCATACGTATATCGTAGGCGTGGCAACCGGCACAAATTCCATAATAAGTTAAGTTTCCTTTTTCTTCCATGGTAATGGCTCTTGGAGCAACCAGTGTATCTAACATCATCGTAGTTATTTCTTTGGTATCTCCTGTGGTGCATTGCCCCCAGTCTCCCAGTCCAAAAGTGCTGTACCGTTCTCTATTTCTAATACAACTACCAGTTCCTCCACCAATGGCAATGATATCGGGTGCACTATCGAGCATAGAAGCTTGCATTAATAATTTTACCTCTCCCACAGGATTATTACCATTGTTTTCCATAAAATTATCCAATATTACCACTCGATCAGGATTGGGTTCTGAATCGGGGTCGTTCGAAAGATTAGCACCCATGCTTAAATCGGTAATACCAATGGCCGCGTTATCGTTACCAGTAATAATATTATTTTCGATTGTAACATCATCAGCTGCCATTACAATGATGCCTGAGCCAGGAGGAATACCTGAAACAATCGACCCTGGAGCCCCAAAATTTGGGTGGTTATTATCTACGATAAAATTGTTACGAATGATAATGTCATAAGCGGTTTTAATTGGTAGGCCTGGTGTAATAAAAGCCAGAATGCCTCCTGTATTATTATGTGCATAATTATATTCAACCAAACAATGGCGGCTATTTTCAATTTCAATTCCAGCCACATTTTCATATACTTCGTTATGCCTAACATCAATATTATCGCACATGCCAACATAGATGGCAGCATCTTCAATACCCGAAAGTACATTATGCTCAATCAACCCATTTTTTCCAAATTCAGGAAAAATGCCATATACCCCAGCATCTAAAATCCAGTTATTTCTAATAATGAAGTTATTGCCAGCCTGGCCCATAATGCCATTGCCTTTATAATTCATAATTTTAAAATTTTCAATTCGAATTCCATTACCAGAATAGAGAAAAGCATCATTCAGCTCCTTTTCCCCATCAAGTGTAGGCCATTCACCTTCAATTATTACTCCTTGAAAGCTAATATTATCCTTATCAATATAAACGGTTTCCTTGTATTTACCCGGATACACTCTAATCAAATCTCCTGGCTTGGCTTTCTTTACTGCTTCCAGAATAGACTCTCCATCTTTTACTTCCAGTATATCGCCACTTAACGAAGCTGCACTAATAGCTCCAGCAGCATCGGTCCCAGAGGTGGTTTCGAACTGGCGCACTACGGCAGGAGCAGGGACATACGTGGCTGTTTTTGCAAAAAAAGATTTGCCAATCATCAGCCCACCAGCGAATAGAGCAACGTAAAACAGTATGCGAAACCACTTATTAGAAAACATCATAGTTATTTCAAATTTTAAATTAGCAATGGCTAAACTACAAAATTATTAGTCCATAGAAACTTTGCTACCAGTTTTTACTTTATTATCAATAGGCTTAAATATATTAACAGGAAGGCCAGAAGGGACGTCTTTTGGTATTTGTGGAATAAAAGATTCATCAGTTAATGTGTTCATAAAATCAACTAACCTATCTAGTTCATCATCAGATAAATTAGGTTCCCAAATATGCCAATGCAGAATCAGGTTTTCATCTTTAGGCACTGCGTGACCTCGGCCTAAATTATAAAATTCTGCAGCATCTCGCAAAGTCTCCATACTGCCGGAGTGCATATAAGGAGCCGTTTTAGCAATATTACGAAGCGAGGGCACTTTAAATCCACCCCTCATGGAAGCATCATTATTAGGTATTTCAGCACCAGGGTCTAATGGTTTTCCCTCCAACTCTGGTACCCCAATTACGGCAATTTGCTGGTTGGTGAATAGCGGAGGAGTGTGACACTCGGCACAGCGAGCCACAAATGATCGAAAAATATTGAGTCCTTCAATTTCCTTGTCATTAAGTGCTTGATCATAGCCATGAGCATATTGATCGTACCTGCTATTAAGCGAAATAAGTGTTGATTCAAACGCTGCGATAGAAGTATAAATTTGATTTAATTGTATAGAATCACTTGGTTCAGTTGGAAACGCTTCGGAAAACAACTCTTTATAGTTTCTATTGGCGTTTAGTGTAGATAATAATTGGGTTCGTGTAGCTCCCATTTCAATAGGTGAGAATAATGGCCCCTGCATTTGGTCTTCCAAAGAATGAGACCTGCCATCCCAAAAAAAAGAATTAAGGTAGGCCACATTCCACAAGGTGGGAGCTGAGCGAGTTTGTACTGCACCTCCTACTCCAACTGTAACTGCCTTTCCATCGGCAAATCCCTTGTATGGGTTATGGCAAGAAGCACACGAAATGGATTTGTCTCCAGACAAAATAGGATCGAAAAATAATAAGCGACCTAAATCGATCTGCTGAGGGGAAAACCCATCACGAACTGTTGGTAAGGCTGTTTTAAGCCCACCAACACCTGAATTTTGCAAAGAGCTGTATTGCTGATAAAGGTTTCGTAAAATACAAGTGTTCTGTTCAGTTAACTGAAACCCGGGAGGGCAATTGCAAGCTAGTTTCCCATCTTGTTTTGATTGGTAACCTAGTAGGAAATAAAATGAGGACAGTACAGCAATTAAAGTAACAACTAGTAAAGCTGTTTTCTTCTTTTTTTTCATTTAATAATTGAATGAGCAGCTTATACTTACTAGTCAAATAAAGAGTCGATGTATTTATCTTCTTCCCCTTCAATAATAGCAACCAATGACTCTATCACATTATCGTCTTTAACTATATAATCTCTGATACCTTTTTTAATAAAATCTAACACCAACTTTCCATCATCCATAGAGCTCAAAATCACAACTTTTGTTGATTCTGGCAATTTTTCTTTCACTTTTTCATAAAGGTCTATTCCACTCATACCAGGTAGATAGTAGTCTAACACTAGTACATCGGGGGTAATTGACTTCAATGATACTAGACAATCTTCGGCATTGCTAAACGAATATATCTTATATTTTCTACGGAGCTTGGCCTTGATAAATTCAGCATATTCTGAATCATCTTCTACGATAAATATTTTTTTTGACATCAGATGGAATTTATTAACAGGTCAACTATTTTAATTAAGTATATATAATCTACTAAGTCATACAAAACAAACCACTATTTTTCATTAGTGAGTTTAATCAGATTCGAATAGAAGGTGTTTTCTTGGCTTCATTTTCAACCTGAGCAAATTCTATATCTGCCTGACGAATGGAATAAAGAAGAAATCTAACTTCTTTAACATGTATTTTGCCATCAACTTCTGCTATTTTATAAAGCCATACAAATATTCTTAATTGTTCCTCTATTGTGCAAGAATGAATCAAATCTATCCCTGTTATATACAACTCTCGTTCTGCAATACTTTCTGCACGTTTGTTAAAGTCGTTATAATACTCATCTGAAATACTATTTTTTTTACAAATATACAAAATAGCATTCGCCTCATCCTCGTCAAAAACTCCGTCAGCATACACTATTACGTGGAGCAGATGTAGTAGTGCTTCAAAATAATTATTCTTTTCCATTTTACTAGATTAAAAAAGTACCTTTAAAATAACTAAGTTAGTAAACTTTATTTTACCAAAGTCTTTTACCTAGCAACAAAAATTGTGTATTAATTAAACCATCATAAATTTTGAGCCTTGCCCAAAAATTGATATTATAGATTTCAATTAGTATGGCAAACGAAGATATCATAAAAAAGCTCGAAGAGAGAGTTCTTGAATTAGAACAAGAAAAAGATCAGTTGTTAAAACTGATATCTCACGATGTAAAGTCACCCTTTAATAAGCTGTATGCTCTTAGCAATTTACTTCAGCTAGTTTCTGAAAACCTTAATGAAGAACAGCTAGATTATTTGAATCGGATGGAGTGGGTTATAAAAGAAGGACTTACTGTTGTTCGTAACTTAATGGACTTACGAGCCATTGAAAATAATAACATTGAATTGAGCATGCAGGAGGTTCAAATAGAGCTAATACTCCAAGAAAATTTCAAAAGCTATTCTAAACAAATTCAGGCTAAAAACATTTCTTTAGATCTTAAAATAGATAAAGTGACTGAATGGTCAGATAAAAGATCGCTGGATAGAATATTGAATAATTTGATTTCGAATGCGGTGAAATTTACACCTAAAAAAAGTAAAATTATTGCCGTATTGTCCTCGTCAAAAAACTTAATTGAACTACAGGTTATTACGGATAGTGGGCCAATTGGGCAGGAAGAAACTCAGCTTTTGTTCCAGCGAAATTCGCCTTTATCAACTCGACCTACTTATGGGGAAAGCGCGTTGGGCAACGGTTTATTTATTGCACAGCAATATGCTCAAGCTATTGGTGGAAAGATTAGTTTTACACAAGAAGGTTCGAAGGTTTGTTTTAAGCTAGAATTGCCTAAAAATTCTAATTAGCTAAGGGTAAATTTATCTTCCCCTTTTATTACATTCTGCAAAGAAGAGATTACGCTGTCATCCTTTACCACATAATCATTTACTCCCTTTTTAATAAACTCAAGTACCTGAGTGCCATCATCAATGGAGCTAAGCATTATAAATTTTGAGCGAGGGTAAGTTGGTTTAAGCCTATCGTACAAATCAATTCCACTCATGCCTGGCAAATTATAATCTAAAATCATTACATCTGGCGTATGCCCATGCCCCTTGATGGCTTCTAAACAATCTTCAGCTGAAATAAACATAAATACCTCGTACTCGCCTTTAAAGTTTGCCTTTAAAAACTGAGCATATATTTCATCATCTTCTACGATATAAAGCGAAGCCGCCATTATTTATTTTTAGTCTGTTGCCGGTTAATTTTAATCAGAGTTTAAAAGTACTTGTAAAAAAACAAAATCTAAATAGGTAAAAACACCTAAAGTACCTAGTACTATATTAAAATGGCAAATCGCCTTCGCTATCGTTACTAGCCCATTCGGGCTCTGAAAGCCCTTCCAGAGGGGCAGCTCCTGCGGATTTTTCTGGCTCCGCTCCACCCTCTGCTTGTAACCGCCAAGCTTGTAACGAATTAAAGTACACAACCTTGCCGTCTCTATCTGTCCACTTTCTACCTTTAAGGTTAAACTGAACATTTACCTTGTCTCCAACTTTAAATGCATCTAATAAGGCACATTTATCCTGAATCAATTCAAATTTTATAAATTCTGGGTATTGAGGATTTTCTGTGTGTTCTAGTACAAATTCTCTTTTCTTAAAAGTTTCTTTAATTTGTTGAACTTCTGATATTTCTAAAATAGAACCGGCAATGCTTAATGACATAATAGATTGTTTATTATAATTTACAAATGTAGTTTTTTTAATGGGAATCTTTAGTTTTGGTATTGCAAAATCAATAGATAAAATGAATGCATCATTTAACATTATAAGAACCGGAAAGTGCTACTCAATTAAAAACTATGGCGAAGTGTGGCAATTTGAAGTGATGGAGATTTTTGATAATAACGATTACAAAATAAAAATGATTGATACCCTAGAAGAGCAACTGCTAAGTGAATTAATAGCTTTTGGAAAAGGAGAGGATTTTACATTTATTGAATTATGAGATTTTTTATTTACGCAGCCATTGCTTTCTTCCTTAGTTCCTGTACAACTAAAGTTATAAGCTTTTATGTGGTTGATGAAAGCCGTATTTCTTTCGACACATTTTCGTTTTATGCCAGAGATATAAAAAAATTGAGGCCTCAACAAAAATTATTGGATAGCTTGATAGAACGTTCAATTTCTAATGAATTAATTAATAAAGGCTATAACAAAAGTTATGAGTCAGATATATATGTTAGTTATAAAATAACTATGGGAACATCGAGTACCACTAATATTGATAACCAACATTTTAATAGATATAACCAAATGTATTACCCCAATTATAATGTTACCACCACAAATTATAAGGAAGGTGTGCTATTAATTGAATTTTGGGATAAGCATGATAAACTGCTGTGGCAAGGAAGCAAGTCTTTTAAAGTGCGAAAATCCGTTAACACACGTGATTTACTAATAAAATATGCTCAGCAAATAGCTTTCTCTTTTAAGCCAATGTTATGAATGAATTATTTGTGAAAATTTAGAAGCCATAATTGCTGGACGGACAGATACTAAAAAAGTGATTAGAATGATACTCCCAGCTGTGAAAATAAAATCTTGAAATTGTAACTCAACAGGGTAATAATCAATTACTGAAGTTTGCAGACCCATTCTTACTAAGCCCACTTTTTCTTGCAATATAACAATCACAAGGCCTAGTAATAACCCAACACTCGCACCTGTTAATGAAATTATTGCTCCCTCTGCTAAGAAAATAGAGCGTATTTGTTTCTTTGTTGCTCCCATTGAAAAAAGCATTCCAATATCTTTCTTTTTTTCAATAACCAACATGGAAAGTGCAAAGAAAATGTTGATGGAACTAACCCCTATTATGAAGATAAATGTAACAAACACAAAGAGCTTCTCAATTTTAACTGTGCGTAAAATAATACTATGTTGCTCATCTGCATTTTGTACCTTAAAGGTATCTCCCAAAAACACTTTAATGGCTTCTTGCACTTTTTGAGTTTCACTGCCTTTCATTACACTTACTTCTAAGGAAGTTACCCGGTTTTGATACCTAAACAGCTCAGCTGCAAAGGTTATTGGTACAATGATATATTTTTCGTCAAACTGCCGTTCAATTGCAAAAACACCCGCCACTTGCAGGTTCATTTTGGTCATTGTATTACTCATATTTAGGCTCTTACTTCGCAAGTTTTTGGGGTAATACACCTGTAATGTGCTATAGTCGTCAGCTGTAGAAACTCCTAAACTATATTGTATCCCTTGCCCTACCACAGCCATCGGAATGTTGCCATTCCAAAAGTTAAGCTTCCCTTCAACTATCTTAGTTTCTAACCGATTTACTTTTGGGTAATTGGCACTTACCCCTTTGATAACCGCCACCATTTCAGATTTGTTGTATTTTACGTACGCATTATCTTCTATCACAAAAACTACTTGATCCACCCCAGGGATATCATTTAATTTTTGAATTAAGTCCGAATCCAGCTCAAACGATTTGCCCTTTACCGCTTCAATCTTTATTTCAGGATCAAAAGAACCATACAAATCCCTCAATAAGTCCTCAAGCCCATTAAAAACAGACAAAATAATAATTAATGCCATTGTAGAAAAACCTACAACAAACATTGAAATGACAGAAATTATATTAATGAAATTTTTCTTTTCTTTAGACCAGAAATACTTCTGCGCTATGGTAAATGCAAATTTCAATCTTTCGATTGGTCTTTTTTAGGAATATGTAGTTTCTCAAGTATAGAATCCATCTTGGAGCCATCTTCTTCGGTGCTATCAAGGAAAAAACGGAGTTGAGGAACAATTCTTGCGTGTTTACCAATTACTTTACCAAGTATCCCTCTAATTTTTTTACTGTTCTGCTCAATAATTAACATCACTTCGTTACCCTTAGAAACTGGCAGCACGCTTACATATACAGTGGCTATAGCCAAATCTGGACTAATTTTAACCTCCTTTAGTGTAACAAATGCGCCAGCAAAACTATCTTGGATGTTGCGTTGAAAAATTTGCGCTAAATCCTTCAATATTTGTTTTGAATATTTATGTTGTCTTTGAGTTTCCATATATCATGTAAAAGTAGTGAAATTGATGTTTACCTAGGGAGTGAATACCGCACTTCGTTATAGTAAGTCGTTTATAATAAATTACAGCCTGTTGAGATTCACATTTGATACATACTATCTTTGAAATTAATACATTTGTCAAAACTAACGTAGACAACGATTGCTATCATACTTTAAGATAAACGACCCATTTAGATTAGCGCCTCTTTTGGTGCTACTTTTTTTGCTCAAATTACCAATTTTCTTAAGCCCCACTTTTTATCCTGAGGTTTACCACTGGTTTACCATTGGCGAAGCAATGCAGGGGAGCTCAATGTATATCAGAATTTGGGATGGGTTAGCTCCGTTTTCTGCCACTATTTATATGATTATAACATGGCTGTTTGGCAGGTCTATACTTAGCCTGCTTATCTTAGGAACCCTCCTAACTTTTTTTCAGGCTATTATCATTAATAATTTTTCTATGCGGGCAAAATTATTTGAAAACAACACCTATTTCCCAGCGCTCATTTACGTACTTATCACTTCATCTCACCCCGCATTTTTTACACTCTCCCCAACCTTAATGGGCCTTACATTTATCTTACTCGGCTTGGGTAAATTATTAAGCCATGTTGAGTTTAGGGCTAAGAAAGACTTACACATTATTTTAATTGGTCTATTCTTTGGCCTCGCCACTCTATTCTATTTACCATTTATTATCATTATTCCCATTGGATTAGTATTGTTAGCTATGTTTTCTAACACCGTATTAAGAAGATATTTTTTACTTCTGTTTGCAGGCTTAACCCCGTTAGTATTGGCTTTTTTCTACTATTGGGTTATAGGCGAACGTACTGTTTACTTTATAAATAATTTTCTATTACTAAATAATTTTAACTCCTACTACAATGCTGTAGGGTGGATACAAGGAGTTATTATAGTAGGATTTGGTCTGTTTTTTATGCTAATTTCCATTTTAAGCTTTGGCAAGCAAAGGAGATTAACCAACTACCAAAACAGGATAGTTCAGCTATTTTTTATTTTAGGAGCTTTAATGATTGTCATATTATCAATAGAAAAACCTACCACCCAATACAGCCTTGTAATATTTATTCCGATCACAACCTTTTTCACTATTCACTTCGTCTCTTTATTTAAACATAGAGTTTACGCCTCCGTGCTAAATGTTATCTTATTCTTAGGTCCAGTACTCTTGCTTTGGGGTATTTCTCATAATATGGTGCCTAAAATGGATACAACAGCTAATACTAGCCTACTAAACAACTACAGAAATGCAATCAAAGGCAAACCAATAATGGTACTGGGTGATGCTAAAGATTTATACGAAGAAGCAAAATTGGCTGGCCCTTTTTATGACTGGGGACTTTCAAAATCATTTTTTAATGAATTAGATTATTACGATAATTTGGTTTTTTTAGAAGCACAGTTTGAGAAATCCAACCCAGAAGTTATTATTGATTTGGAAGATAATTGGAAAAAAATCTCAAAGAGGTTACCTGATATTTCTAAACGATATCGTCAAAAAAAACCAACTATTTGGGAGCTAAAAAAATAAGAGAATCATCTTAATTATGTAATACTAGAGAGGTTCTATATTTGTAAAAAAAAGCAAATTGATTGATCAATTACATAACATTAAAATAGGTATTTTAGGCGGAGGCCAGTTAGGTCGTATGCTTGTAAAAGCAGGTTCTGATTATGGGCTATCTATAAAAGCGATGGATCCTGACGAAAATGCTCCTATCAAAAAATATATTCAAGATTTTACAAAAGGAAACATTACCGATTATAATCAGGTGTTAGCCTTTGGAAAGGACTGTGATATACTAACCATTGAGATTGAAAACGTAAATACCAAAGCGTTAATGGCGCTTGAAAAGCAAGGGGTAAAAGTTTTTCCTCAACCTCATGTAATTGAACTAATCAAGGACAAGTCGCTGCAAAAGCAGTTTTATAATTCCAATAATATCCCCACAGCTCCATTTAGTATTACACATTCTAAATCGGAGGTTATGGCATTTGCTAAAAAGCTCCCATTTGTAAACAAACTTGCCCGTGAGGGTTATGACGGAAGAGGTGTACAAATTATTAGAACAAAGGCAGATTTAGAAAAAGCATTTGATACCCTTGGAATTATAGAAGATCTTATTCCTTTTGAAAAAGAAGTATCGGTAATTGTGGCAAGAAACACCGCTGGTGAAGTTAGGGTATTCCCTGCTGTTGAATTGGTTTTTCATCCCGTGCATAATTTGGTAGAATACCTTTTCGCACCAGCCGAAATTTCTGATGAGATTAAACAAAACGCTAAAAATATTGCAATAGACGTTATTGAAAAACTAGAAATGGTTGGACTATTGGCAGTAGAAATGTTTGTAACCAATAACGGAGACATACTTGTTAATGAAGTGGCTCCCAGGCCACATAATAGTGGACACCAAACTATTGAAGCTAATATTACCTCGCAGTACGAGCAGCATTTACGCGCTATTTTAGGCATGCCACTAGGTGCAACAGATGCCTTAATACCGTCAGCTATGGTAAATTTACTTGGCGAAGAGGGTTATACCGGACCAGCAATTTACCAAGGCCTTGAACAAGTAATGAAAGAACCGGGAGTTCACGTGCATTTATATGGAAAAACTGAAACACGCCCATTTCGAAAAATGGGACATGTAACTATAACTAATGGCAATACTGAGGAACTAAAAAGAAAAGCTAACTTTGTAAAAAACACGTTAAAGGTTATAGCATGAGCACACCACAAATAGGGATAATAATGGGTAGTAAATCGGACTTGCCAATAATGCAAGAAGCGGCCGATATACTTAAAGAACTCGGGGTTGAATTTGAACTAACCATTGTCTCAGCTCACCGAACACCACACCGTATGATAGAATACGCTGAATCTGCCAAAAGTAGAGGTCTTAAAACCATTATAGCTGGAGCCGGTGGTGCTGCACATTTACCAGGTATGGTGGCTTCTTTAACAACCTTGCCTGTTATTGGTGTACCTATAAAATCCAGCAATTCTATTGATGGCTGGGATTCTATCCTATCCATCTTACAAATGCCTGGAGGCATACCTGTTGCAACAGTTGCTTTAAACGGAGCCAAAAACGCGGGTATTTTAGCTGCTGAAATCATTGGTACTTTTGATGAAAAAATAGCCGAAAATCTATTGGCTTATAAGGATAAGTTAAAAGAAAAAGTCATGAAAAGTTTAGAGGATTTATAGAAATCAATCTAGCTTTTTTAATTTCTTATTGAGCTTATTGCCTTCTTTTTCAAGTTCTCGACCAAGTTTTTTAGACTCCCAGGAAATTACCTTTCCAAGTTTTTTTAATTCAACCTCTAACTCTTTCCTGTTTTCCTCGGTCAATTTTAGCTAAGTTAAAAAAGGGCGATTACAGATAGTAGAGATTGTTTTTCATCATGACTAGGGTGTCCCAGAGGATTTTTGTCACTATTTTAGCTTGATGTTTGTCCGCAAGAAGAAAAATAAAAGTGGCATTGTCAGTGTCCAAGTAATCGATAAGAGTACAGGTAAGTATAAGGTCAAAACTACCATAGGCTCTAGTGCTTCTTTAGATCAAATAAAAAAACTGGTAGGAGAAGGTAAGGAGTGGATCGCAGCTCAACAGTATAATTTAAGGTTAGATTTCAACAATTCAAAAGAGCAAGCAGAAAGTATTCTTAATAACATTTGTGAGATTAATGTATGTGGAGTAGAAATGCTTTTAGGGAAAATATTTGATGAGATAGGCTTCAATAAGATCACCTCACCGTTATTTAGACCACTAGTACTAACTAGGATAGAAAGTCCTTCTAGTAAGCTCAAAACAACTGACTATTGGTTCAAACATCATGGTTTGACCATTGATGTAGAAAGGGTATATCGTTACCTAGACAAGCTACACAAGAATAAACAAGAGACCATTCAGGAAATCAGTTATGAGCATACTAAGAAGATACTAGGAGGGGATATTCAAATGATGTTCTATGATGTGACTACTATTTATTTTGAGGCTGAACAAGAAGATGAATTACGAAAAAGAGGCTTTTCAAAAGATGGTAAACACCAATGTCCTCAAATTGTATTAGGGCTTCTTGTTAGTTCAAGAGGTTACCCTCTTGCCTATGATGTTTTTGAAGGCAATAAATATGAAGGAGAAACAATGCTACCAATTGTTGAAGCTTTTAAGCTTAAATATGGTTTTGAGAAAATAACCATAGTCGCAGATGCAGGATTAATCAACAATAAAAACGTAGAAGATTTAGCCTTAAACCCGGATTATGCAATAGAATTCGTAATGAGAAGACAAAATGCAATAAATCAGAAGTTTATATTCGAAAAGCATAGCACCGCTATGGTTAAGAGGATAAACTTAGTAAAACGACTGATTTGC
>JAKISE010000022.1 GCA_021648745.1 Cyclobacteriaceae bacterium | reverse complement strand
TGATTAATTCTTACAACTTTTCGGAGGATGATTTGATTAATCACAGCAGAATTTGTGGGATACACACAAATTCTAGGTCTTGAAGAGCCGTATGATGTGAGAGCATCAAGTACGGTTCTGTGAGAGGCTTAGGGGTGAGATTCCCCTTTGCCTACTCGATTTTATTAAAGAATTCATTTGCATTAATCGATTCTGATTCCATATTACCTCCTGACACAGGGTAGAGTGTTATCTCATAAATGGAATATTGATAGTTGTTTTGTTCTATCTTTAGTAAATCGCTGTAGTTGTCAGATTTACTGAATCCAGCTCTGGTGTCGAAAAAACCACGAACTTTGCCAATAAAAAGTGTGTCGGGGTTCCAGTCATTTCCGAAAAATGATTTTAAGTAGTAAGTTCCGTTAGGGATGCTTGTCATCTCAAAAGATTCACCTGCTCGGATATATTCATTCCTAATCGTTCGGTAGGGACTGGAATATTGAGTTAAGCAGACTACAACATCAGTTCCTTGACCGTTATGAATTTTTACTCGGTTTTCGTAATTCTTGTTATATACCCCTTTACCGAAATAATGATTGTATGGACTATCTCCTGTTTTGAGATGATTACCTTTCCATTTGCTGGGTTTTTTTACTCTTGCTAATTCATAATAATCGGGAGTTTGTTTTATTTCTGGTTCATCATCAACAACGACTCTTCTCGTAGGTCGAGAACTGCTGGAGCTATCATCTCCAGTTGATGAAAAATAAACTATGGCGATGAAAATTATAATTCCAACCAATCTCCAATTTCGAACTAAAAAACTTGTTGTGTTTTTTAGCTTTTGTTTAGATGATTCAGATTTTATTTCCTTGTCAATTTCTTGGATTAATTCATTATCCGATCCTGCAATTAAAACAAGTTGGGTCGCATATTTATCTCTTTGGTTTTGTTCAAAGAATCTTAGAAGAGGAATTATTGAGAATACTAAATCTCTCTTATGACCAGTTGTTATGAATTGATACAAGTCTAAGATATCCCCAACTAAAATCTGATTCAAATAGTCCGAAATGACTCCTGTTTTTATTTGTTCAGTTGAAGCTCCCTTAGTCTGATTTATCATCTGCCGAAGGTTGGAGATAATGTTATTTACTAGTTGAGTAGGACTTGGTTCTTTTGGTTCGGAACTGGCTCTTCTAGGGTCATTAGTTGTTTTTTTGCTCTTGTTTTGTCCATCATTTTGCTTTTTTCTATTTGTATCGGAAAGAGCCTCATAAGCATCTTTTAATTCCCTAAACATCTGTTCGAAAAAGGGATCTCCTGGATTCTTGTCTGGGTGAAATTTGAGGGCAAGCTTTCTGTACGCAGCTTTTATTTCGGCTTGGGATGCATCTCTGTTGATTCCGAGTATGGAGTAGTAATCTTTCGCCATCAGCTTTTAGTTTTTATTCCCTTCAAAACAAAGATAATAGCACTTACCACATCTATTATAGCCCAAAGCACCTTATCTCTGAGATGTATGGGAAAAATAGGATTGAATAGAAGAGCGATTAAACCAAAACTGATTACCCAAAGATTAAGATGCTTTGAATATTCATTGTAAATTACCAGAACTGCACCAATTGTCACTACCAGTCGAAGCAATGTGTAATAACCGTAAGGCAATTCGACTACCCCTAAGAGAAGAAGTCCAGCACAAATGAAAAGAAAGTATCTCATAATTCAGTAATCTAAACTAATGCAAGCTTGAGTCTAACGGTTTGTATAAGAATAGTAGCCGATTTCGGAAGTAGAATTTTTCAATTTACTACTAATGTTAATGCGGACTACAATGTTCATATTTACTACAATTTCGGCTATTATTTTTATACTTTGTTGTAACCGTTGTGTGTCCTGCGTTACTTGGGGATACAAGATAAGAATTAGTTCTTTGAAAACAAGTAACAGAACTGTGTTTGAGATGAAAGAATGACTTTGGAGCCGCATCTTCAAAGTTATGGTCTTTCGGCTAAGATGTTTGAGCATATTGGTCAAACCGCCTAGTGGTGCTTACCTTTCACGGGTTGGTGCTGAGCGACTAGGTCAAGGGTTAGCCTGTCAGCTGTGAAGCTTGCAGAGTTTAGCTATGGTGGGAGTAAAGAAGCTGAATGAGATGCGAATGAACCCTTGTAGAGGTGTCGTAAACAACTTTAGTATTGTCAAAATCAATGGATACAGCGGTCTTGCGAGATAGAGTACAGAGAGCGTAACTCACTTATTGTCTGTACGGCAATCGGCATAAAGAGGGCAGGAGCTTTACTTACGGCTCAAACACGGAACAGGAGAAACTTCTATTGTGGTGTAAAGGAAGACGGGCATAACCTCGAATGAGCAAGCCTAAGAGTACCAATACACGATAGGAGTGGCAGACTAACTCGTAGTAGCGAAACGTATCTAAGAGATGTTTATGGAAACATAGACGTAGCGAAGGGGTTAGCAAGACCATTATTTGATTGATTCTTACAACTCTTCGGAGGATGATTTGATTAATCGTAACAGACCTCGTGGGATACACACGATGTTTGGGTCTTGAAGAGCCGTAGTGCCTATGCTGAAGCTTCGGCATAAGCATATGATGTGAGAGCATCAAGTACGGTTCTGTGAGAGGCTTAGGGGTGAGATTCCCCTTTGTCCACTCGATTTTAATATTTCGATAATTTCATTTAAGGATTCCTTTGCTTCTTTCATTACTGGTAGGAAAGGCCAAATATGAGGCATATTTTCCCCTTCAATTAATTCAAGATTAATTCTAGCGTTAATAATTTTTTTGACTGCTAATTTTTGGTCTGGATAAAAAATGTCATTTTCTGCAAGAAACAGAATTGTATGAGGGAATTTATCAAAGTTTCCGAATAAAGGTGAAATCATAACGTTTTTTAAATCATTATTCTCAGCACACATTTTTTTTGCACTTAACACACCAATTTTTGAAAGCATTGGGTCAATATTATCTACTTTTTCAATTTCAGGATTAGACATACTTGCGTCCATAACAGGAGTAATAAGAATAATTTTTTCGGGTAATTTTCGGTCTTTTACAATCAGTCGTTGGATTAAGCTCACTATTAAAGTTGCGCCAACAGAATCTCCAATAAAAGAAATTTTATTTGGTAGAAACTTCTTTAAAGCGACATTATAAATTGAATCTATATTCTCTGATATTTTTGATATTTTATTTTCAGGCGATTTGGGATAATCGCACATCCAAATTTTATAATTCGTTTGTTTGGCGATTTTTTTTAAAGAATCCCAATGATGTTGAGCTGGGCCAGAAATAAAGGCACCTCCGTGAATGAATATCAGAAGTTTATCAGAATTTTGATTTAGTCCTATTTCAGTAATTAAAGAGTCTAAAACTTTAAAATTCCGTATTTTATTTTGTTTAAAAAACCTGCCTTTTGGATAATGGACATCTTCTTTTCTGATCTTTTTGAAGTCTATCGGAGCTTTACTAAAATCCTTTTTTATGCCTTTTAGCTTGATAACAAAAAGAGTAATGTAATATGTTAAGCTTTGTTTCATTCTTCTTGAATTCAGAATTTATTTTTCTAATTAACCACAACAATTCTGTATTGGGTATGCCCGATACATATTATTAAAAATACATATAGTTCTTGATTGTTGTCAAATAGTCACTACTTGGAGCCAACTCCCGAATTATAGCAGAACTTACTCTGGCAAATTCTTTAGCATAAAGTCTCGAATATTGCCTCCCATAATGGCTGCAATATCAGCGTTACTATATCCTAGTTTTAATAATTCTTCTACAATTAATGGGAAGCCAGTAACATCAAAATGAGCTGGAATGGCTCCATCAAAATCGGTACCCATAGCTACATGTTTAACACCTACAAGGTCGGTGGTGTATTTAATGGCTTTTGCTGTAGCTGCGGCATTGGTACCGCAAACGGCTTGCTCAAAAACAGCAATGCCAATGAGGCCACCTGTACGGGCTATGCCTTTAATATGAGCATCTGACAGGTTACGAACATTATTGCAGGTCCCTTTTACGCCTGTGTGGGATACCAATATAGCGCGAGTTGCAATTTTTAGTACATCATCAATTAGGGCAGGAGAGGCATGTGCCAAATCAACAATCATATGAAGCGATTCCATTTTTTGAATAACCTCTTTCCCAAAAGGGGTTATGCCGCCTTTTTTCATGCCATGGGCTGAACCGCCAATTTTATTGTCAAAAAAATGGGTTGGAGCCATCATACGAATGCCTGCATTAAACATTGCTTGAACATTGGCCAAATCGCCTTCGAGCACTTGCATGCCTTCCACCCCTAAATAGCCTGCAGTTTGATTTTTGTTAGATTTTCTATCTTCTATGTAAATTTCAAGCTCTTGTTGGTTAGTTATAACACGTAATTTTCCTTGAGAGGCCGAGCTGAAGTCATATAATTCTTTACTTTGCTGTATAGCCCTTTCTTTTAGGCTAAACCAAGTTGCAGGTGGTCGGCCTGTGGCAATCATTAGAGTAGTTATATTATCCGTTTTATCATCGTTGCCTTTAAAATTCATGTTTTTGGGCGTTTTGCTTACAATGGTAAATGCTTGCAAAGCCATATTGGCTTCAATCATACGAGGAATATCCTCGTGACCATGGCTGTGCCTTTTGGTAATATCTCTATTCCAAAGCAGTACATCGCTGTGTAAATCTGCTACAAATGGTAACTTATTATAAAGTGTTAATGCCTTTTCTGATATAGTATAAGGAGGTTTTAAAGTAACTCTGTTAAAGTCTTTGTCAACTACATAAGCCGCTATTTTAGTAATTGATAAATAGAGAAAAAATAATATTGTAATAAGTGCAAATGTCTTTTTTAAAAATTTTGGCATTTTATTTTAGTTCCTTTAGTATCTGTATTTTATTGCGCCCAAGTTTTATTACATTAAGGCCTTCTAGTTTTTTTAATAAACGGCTAATAGCTTCTCTAGAGGAGTTAAGCTCTGAGGCAATTTGTTGATGGGTTATTTTAAATTCATCGGTTTCTAGTACTAGTTTTTTGTCATTAAGGTATTTAATGAGGCGAGTGTCTAAGCTTTGGAAAGCTGTTTGATCTAAGGTAGTTAGCATTTCTTCGAACCTGGCCGAATAGGTTTGTAAGATAAAATTTCTCCAAGTTCTATAGCTTCGCATCCATTCATCCATATAATGAAATGGGATAAGAATGATGCGTGAATCTTTTTCAGCAATAGCTTTTATTTTACTTTTTTCTTGGTGCATACAACAAGTAACTGTCATTACACAAGTATCTCCACCGGCTAAATAGTAGAGTAAAATTTCTCGTCCTTCATCATCTTGTCGAATTACTTTTATTAATCCATCACTAATCAACGGAGTGCTTTTTATAAACTCGCCTACTCTAATAATAGGTTCTCCTTCTTTAATAAAGACTTCTTTGCCCACCTCTAAAATGGCATCTACCAATTCAGGTTCTTTAAAAAAAGGAAAATGGGTTGATATTAATTCTCGCATACTGCTAAAATAAGGCGAGTGGTGCTTAAATGGAATTTTACAATGGAATTATTTTATCGATGGTGTCCTGTTACATCATCTTACAAATCTATTTTATTTGATTGCTAATTCGTTTGTGATAAAAATCACATTATGGATTGAGTGTAGTCATAAGAATTGATAGGTAAGGTTTAATAGCTTTGCTATAGGCAATTAGGAATTTAACACATATAAATATACCACAATGAAAAAGCAAATTTATTATACATTAGCTCTTGTTGCAATTTTTGCAATGGCGTGTAACAACAACAACGAAGACCCTCCAGTTGACCCGGGAGAAAGTAGTTCAGAACTACTTGTGAAAAAGTTTACAACAGCACCAACATTAGATGGCACTGTTGATGATATGTGGAATACAGCTCAAAAACTTGTGAGTTCCACGGCTGTTCCAGCAAATTTAGGTGCTAGAAACACCTATTATAATGAGGATGGCATTGGTGAAGAAAGCTTAGATATTTTTGAAGCTTACGAAGGTGAAATAAATAATTTCACTATGAGAAGTGGCTATTTTGATAATAATATCTACTTCTTAATAGAGTGGGACGATGCTACGGATAGTAAAGACCGCCAATCCTGGTATTTCGACCCTGACACTAAACTCTGGAAAGGTGAGCATAAATATGCCAATGCTACCAACGATAAGTTTTACGAAGATAAGTTTGCCTTCCTGTTTCCGATAGGTGAAGTTGATGGTTTTAGCGCTTCAACCTGCTATGCAGCTTGCCATAGCTCTGGTGGAGTTATAAATAGCGCGAAGGACAAGCACACTAGGCACTACCTTAAAAATCCTGATCAAAAAGTTGATATGTGGCACTGGAAACGTGTAAGAAGTAGCCATAACGACAAAATTGATGATCAAAGAATTAAGTACGTAGAACCTCCAAATACTTCATCATCTAATGGCAGGGGTGGCGATCCTGACTCAGGCAATGGTTCAAGGTCTGGGTATTCTAATAATAAGCAAACACTTTATAATGGAGTTACTGATGTTAGTGTACCAAAGTATGTTGTTCCAGGTGGCACAGACTACTACTGGATACCTGAAGCTGATCTTGGAAGTACAGCTAAGCTAGTTACAGCTGTTGATGCTAATGGTGTACTTACTTATGATGGAGGAACAATTGACCCTACAGGTGATGCTGGTTATGCACAGTCAACAGGTAATAAGCGTTTTCCAAGTATTTTAACAAGAGATTTCTTAGGGGATCGTGCCGACATTGATGTAAAAGTAGTTTATACTGGTACTGGTTGGATTGCTGAGGTTAGCCGTAAGTTAAATACGGGTGATCCTTGGGATGTAGTATTTGACCCAGCCGCAGAATTGCCCTTCGGCTTTGCCATATTCGATAACTCTGCCATTGCGCACGGTATCAAACCTGGGCTGAATATGAAATTTGAACAATAAACTTAATGTTTAAATCAAAACAAAGAGATACTGGCTTTTCAGTTGGTGTCTCTTTTAATTTATAACCATCTTACATTCATTTTTTAGTAACTTTTTAGAGTTGAATAGGAGGATTACATCTACATTAACATAATCGAAACATAAACAATATCACTATGAAATCGAACAAATCAACAAACATATTTAGCATCGGTATTATACTATTATTGTTGTTTACAACAGGGTGTTACTACGATCAAGTGCTTCCTGTAGAGCCAGAGGGAGACATACACTATGCACAAGATATGCAGCCATTCTTTGATGCAAGATGTGCAAGCTGTCATCCTGATGATTCTCAACCCGATCTACAACTGGGCACGTCATACAATTCCTTGATTTCAGGTAATTATATAAACACTTCAGACCCTTCAAGTAGTAAGTTGTATGTTAAAATAAGTGCCGGTAGTAGTATGGAGTCTTTTGCTACGGAAACGGAAAGAGCCATGACTCTTAAATGGATTGAACAAGGAGCTCAAAACAACTAAATATTAAAACCATGAAAAAGACATATAATATATTAATCAGTATGGCTGTTAAGGGCCTGCCCTTATTATTGGTTTTTGTTTTGATATCAACAATACCTTTAATTGCGCAAGAGGAGAAAGAAGAAGATAGCGATAGCGAAGCCACTGTTGCAAAAGCAGAAAAACCTGCACGCCCTGCCTTTGAAAGCGCTTGGTGGTTCGATGGCCAAACAGGTACTGTGTATAATAAAAATACATTTGAATTTGTAATTCAACACAGGTTTGGAACCATAAAAGCAGGCAATAATGATTTGTTTGGTCTTTATGGGCCTTCCAATATAAGAATGGGTTTGGGCTATGCTCCCATTAAGAACCTAAACGTTGGTGTTGGGTACACTAAGAATAAGATGATACTTGACCTTACCGCTAAATATGCAATTTTAACTCAAACGAGGTCTAATTCAATGCCAATTTCTGTTACTTATTATGGCAATATGGGCATTGAACTTCAAGCAAAAGAGAACTATCTCAATTCAACTGATAGGTATAATTACTTTAACCAGTTGCTAATAATGAAGCGGTTTAGTTCCAAGTTCTCTGCTCAAATAGCTCCATCTTTTACGCATTATAACGCAGTTAAATGGGAACAGCAGGAAGACAATAGTTGGCAAACCATGGAGAATGACACGTGGGGATTAAGTATAGGGGCGAGATATAAAATAAGCTCATCAGTTATTGCTATGTTGGGGTACGACCAACCTTTAACTAAACACGCTATAAATCAGCCTTTGCCATCTATAAATGTTGGATTAGAGATATCAACGAGTAGCCACGCATTCCAAGTTTTTGTCACTAATAATAACAGAATCCAGCCGCAAGAAAACTTTATGTTTAACCAAAACGATTTTGGAAATGGAGGATGGTTAATTGGTTTTAATATTACCAGACTGTGGTCATTCTAATATTACTATAACACAGCACCATGGTTATGAAAAAGAAAGAGAAACCCATATTTGGTATTTCAAGAAGAAAGTTTCTACCATTCTTTGGTGGCAGTCTCTTACTTCCCTTTATTGGCTCAGCAAAGGAAGTAGGAGAAATGATGGAGCCAATCGACAAGACCTATCAAACCTTGCTTACAAAAGATGGGAAACTTGTAAAAGTTAGATCTAATGCTGTAAACAACTCTAAAGTTGTTTACAAAAAAATGTCTAATAAATCACTGCTCAGTTGGATTAAGAAAAACGAAAAAGAGATTTGAATCATTTTATTATGAAAGATAAAAAAAATAATTCTCGAAGAAGTTTTCTTGATAAAGGGCTTAAAATAGGCCTTGCAACCGTGGCAGGTGGGGTAATTGCCGCTAAAGTGTTAGGAGAATCGGATGAGGGAGAAATGGTAGAATTGATGTCCACCGATGGTACATTAATTCAAGTACCTGTTTCCGAAGTGGAAGAAGTGCCTGAAACTTCTGATTATAATGTACGGGAAGGGTATGCCAACCGAAAATTTGTAATGGTGGTTGATTTGGCGAAATGTAGAAATGCATTAAAATGCCAAGAGTCCTGTAACAAAAACCATTATATCACAGGCGACAATGCTTGGTTGAAAGTGTATAAAATGCAGGAAGAAAAAGACACGGCTCCTTATTGGATGCCTATGATGTGTCAGCATTGCGATCAACCTGCCTGCGTAACCGTTTGCCCGGTAGATGCCACCTTTAAGCGAAAAGATGGCATTGTATCCATTGATAACGAACGATGTATAGGTTGTCGTTTTTGTATGGCAGCTTGTCCTTATTCTACAAGGGTATTTAATTGGAGTGAGCCCAATCAGGAGTTTTTAATGAATGATGCTAATCATATGGCAGAGCATTCGCCTGATCATTTGGGTCACCCTAGTATAAAAGGCACGGTAGATAAATGCGATTTTTGCCCACATATGATCGACCAAGGTGAAATGCCTCATTGCGTAACCTCTTGCCCTAATGATGTATTTTCTTTTGGCGATAAGTATGAGGATGTTGTTACCAATGGAAGTGGTGAATCAGTTAAATTGAGTAAATTATTAGAAGATCGTGCAGGGTATAGATATATGGAAAGTTTAGGAACACAACCAAGTGTTTTTTATTTACCTCCAGTAGAAAGATCAGATGCGTTTGAGGATGGTCTTGAGCATTATAAGGAGTTTGAATCAGTTACTAAACCTACAGCGCCATGAGCAAATACGAAGAGTTAGTAGCTGAATTGGCCCCTCGAGAATTTAAACGTACAGGCGTAATTTGGACAGTCGCTTTGGTAGTTGTAGTTGTTGTAGGCATAGCTGCCTACATAGATCAAATTATTCAAGGACAAGTAGTTACCAATATGCGCGATTACGTTTTATGGGGTGTTTATATTTCCAATTTTGTGTTTTTCGTAGCCATTAGCTTTGTAGGATCACTAACAGCAGCTGTTTTAAGGCTTACAAAAAAAGCATGGCGTACCCCTTTGGTGCGTATTGCAGAAATTATAGCATTTGCCGCTATATTAATGGCTGGTATTACCATTATTTTAGACATGGGCCGACCAGATAGGTTGTTAAACCTATTTATTCATGGCCGATTGCAGTCCCCCATAACGTGGGATGTAATAATTATTACAACTTATATTGCGATAAGTGTACTAATTCTATTTATACCACTTTTACCTGATTTAGCTATTCTTAAAGATCGTTTTAAGGATCAGCCATTTTTGGCTAAGTTGTATAAGTTCTTTTCATTGAATTGGTCAGGCACTCAACAGCAATGGTTTTTGCAATCTAAGTCAATTCAAATGGTGGCTATTTTAATAATTCCTGTTGCCTTTGTTCTACAAACTGTTGATGCCTGGCTTTTTTCAACCACTTTTAGAATAGGGTGGGATAGCACCAATTTTGGTCCTTACTTTATCGCAGGAGCATTTGTGGTAGGTACGGGTGCGCTTATTACGATAACCTATGTGTTGCGTAAATCGTATAAACTTGAAAAGTACATTACTGAATTGCATTTCGATAAGTTGGGTAAATTACTAGCATTTGCTTGTTTAATTTATTTATACTTTAATATAAATGAGTATTTACTTCCTGCATTTACGGCACCTAAAGCAGAAACACTTCACCTTAATGAACTGTTCTTTGGTCATTATGCACCATTATTCTGGTTCGTAACAGTAGGGGGATTAATTATACCTGTACTCACGTTGATTTTTCCGAAAGGAAGAAAACCACTGCCCCTATTTTTAATCGCTATTTTGGTAGTCGTTACCTCTTGGTGGAAAAGGTATTTAATCGTGGTTCCAGCTTTGTTACATCCATTTTTGCCAATTCAAGGAGTGCCAGAGCAATGGCATAGCTATTTCCCTAGTATGCACGAATGGGCTATAATTAGTGGCACACTAGCAGCAGCCTTGCTTATTATTACCATTTTAGTTCGCTACTTACCTATTATTCCAATTTATAGAACAGCGAAAGAACAAGGAATTTTAGAAAACGAAAACACAGAACAGTCATGAAAAGTACATTCTTAAAAAATGCGCAAATACTGATTTTGAGTTTAGTAATGTTAATTCCAACATTAAACGTTCAGGCGCAAGATAAGCAGTATAAAACTCGGTTATCAGTTGATTATTTCAATGTGATTGGGACCTCCCCTTACCTTGAAATCGCTTCTAAATTTAAAGGTGAAAATGGGTATGAACCTTCTACCATGCTTGATTTAAATGTGTACCGTGAGGTTACGGAAGATTCGTTAGTACTTGTGGGCGCTATTAAAACGAATCACAAAGGTGTTGCCAGGTACGAATTAAAGGACAGTAGTGCGGATGTTGACACCTTAGTAAAACATACGTATGTTATAAAAATTGAAGATAGCAAAAGATTTAAAAATGCTAAAAAAGCAATCAGTTATTTGGATGCAAGTATACATGCTGAAATTGTTGAAGTTGATAGTGTTTATAGCATTAAAGCTATTTTAACGGATGGATTGGGTGATCCCATTAGTGGAGAAAAACTAAAAATCAATATTCAAAGGATGTTTGCTCCACTTGCAATTGGCCGTTCTTATAAAACCAAGGGTAAAGGAAATGTTTTAGTACCTTTAGAGGAGTCATTTTCTGGAGTGGAGGGTAAATTAACTTTTGAAGTATTTCTTGAAAGTAAGAAATACGGAACTGTGAAGTACTTGTTGAACACTGATATTGGTACGCCCATTGTGGATCTATCTACCTATGATCAAAGAACTATGTGGTCACCACCTAGTAAAACACCTTGGTTTCTATTGATATTTCCAAATTTATTATTACTGGGAATATGGGGTGTAATATTCTTATTGGTACGAAACTTGTATAAAATATATAAATCTTAAACTAAACTATACGATTATGAAAATACTAAAAAAGATGATGGCATTTGGGGCTGTATTGGCTGTAATATTTGCCTTTAATGTTAATATACAATCAGGAGAATGGGTTGTGCCAGAGAAGTATGAGAATATGAAAAATCCAACTGATCCTGAAGAAGACCTTGATATTGGAGAGGAATTGTATATGAAACATTGCAAATCGTGCCACGGCAAAGAAGGCTTAGGAGATGGTTCTAAAGCGGCTGAGCAAGAGGGTGAATTAGGCGATTTTTCTTCAGAAGAGTTTCAAGCGCAATCTGATGGTGCTTTGTTTTACAAAACCACTATTGGGAGAGATGACATGCCTAATTATGACAAAAAAATGCCAGATGATGAAGACCGTTGGTTAGTTGTAAATTATATGAGAACCTTGGCTGAGTAGTCAACTCAAAATAAGGATGAGACAATACTTACCTGAAGTGTTGTCTTTTTTTGTACGCTAGCTCAAGTGTCCACTTGTGCTTTATAGCTTTCTTTATTTTAGGTTTTGGATTCAAATTACTTAGTTGGCCCTTTGCCACCAGTGCCATGATCATTGGAGGCTTAGTTTTACTTGTGTATTTTATAATGAACAATTCTTTTCGGAATCAAGAAAATCTATCATAGAAACAAGCACTCCAAAAACAGCAACATTCTACTCAAGTGTTGCTTCTTTTTGCTTAATGCCTCCAATATAACTAAAGGATATGCCTTCATTGTCGGGCGCCATACTGTACAAGGCGGATTCCTGCCTTCGCAGGAATGACGTGTTTTTTGTTTGGTGCAAATGGATTATTTTTAATTTGCTGTAATTCTTAGAACTTAGCCATAGTAATTTTCAAAGAGGGCTTTGGGAGGAACCGTTTTACTTAAAAACCTGAGTTCGACCTAAGGAATGCTGCCAGAAAATAAGATAGTAGGTGAGATTTTGGAAATAAAAAGTGAAAAAATAATGGATTATTTTAAGATTTTTATTACTAAAAGATTGCCTGCTAAATATTTTCCCTTGGGCTTTAGTGAAATTTCCCTAAACTTCCTCAAATTTATTTGAATTAACTTGTTAGTCCTACATAAATTTGAGTCGTTTATGAAATTTTCACTTAAAGCTGACAGTATTCCTTAGGTCGAACTCAGGTTAAAAGCTGGAATGCCCGTAATTTCCTGTCCTAATATAAGTAAGTGAATATCGTGGGTGCCTTCGTACGTTAAAACAGATTCTAAATTTGCCATATGGCGCATCATTGGGTACTCGCCCGTAATGCCCATGCCACCATGTATTTGGCGAGCTTCACGCGATATATCTAAGGCCATAGCCACATTATTGCGTTTTGCTAACGAAATCATAGCCGTTGTTGCTTTGCCTTCATCCATCATTTTACCAAGTTTCCAGTTAAGTAATTGGGCTTTGGTAATTTCGGTTAGCATTTCAGCCAATTTTTTCTGAATGAGCTGAAAACCTCCAATGGGTTTACCAAACTGAATCCGCTCTAACGAATACCTACGAGCCGCATCATAACTATCCATTGCAGCACCTGTAGCACCCCAAGCAATGCCATACCGTGCAGAATCTAAACACATTAATGGTGCCCCTAGTCCACTTTTTCCAGGCAACAAATTTTCTTTTGGCACTTTCACGTTGTCAAATACCAGTTCACCAGTAACACTTGCTCTTAAGGACCATTTTCCGTGAGTTTCGGGTGTTGAAAACCCTTCCATTCCACGTTCAACAATTAAACCGTGAATTCTTCCTTCCTCATTTTTAGCCCAAACTACCGCAATATCGGCTTTAGGAGAGTTGGAAATCCACATTTTAGCTCCATTTAAAAGATAATGGTCGCCCATGTCTTTAAAATTGGTAACCATGCCACTTGGGTTAGAACCATGGTCAGGTTCGGTTAAGCCAAAACAACCAAGCATATCACCAGAAGCTAATTTTGGCAAGTACTTTTTCTTTTGTTCTTCGCTACCAAACTTGTAGATGGGGTACATTACTAGTGAACCTTGAACCGAGGCTGTAGATCGCATACCAGAATCGCCACGTTCAATTTCTTGCATAATTAACCCGTAAGAAATATAATCTAACCCACCACCCCCATACTCAGGTGAAACAAATGAGCCGAAGGCCCCAACTTCTCCGAATTTTTTAACGATAGGCTCATGAAAATAGGCACGTTGGCACCAATCTTCGATATTTGGGCTAATTTCTTTTTTAACAAAATCGCGAATGGAACTTCGTATTAGCTTATGTTCTTCTGTTAAAAGATCGTCAATATTATAAAAATCGGGCGATTCAAATAAGTCTGTTTTCATTATTTAGTTTAAAATTCGGCTTTATCCGATGTTAGTACTTGGTTATAATTATGGCAAATTTACAACCATTATTCACATCCCCTATGGTTTATAAAATCAATGTTTTAATCTACTTTGCCTAGAATCATACTATTTTTGCAAACAATTTCCGATTAGAGAAAGTTATTTCTATGCGTTTCATCTCATTTATTTTATGCACTTTATTTTCTATGCCGCTGGCAATGGGTCAGAGTGTTATGCAAACTTTTTACGAAGTGAAGGGAGCACCTTTAAAAGAAGAGTTTGTTATTAATTCTAAGAACCAGCTTGATGGTGAGTACACTTCTTATTTCGAAGATGGAACCATTAAGAGCAAAGGGTTTTTTATAGAAAACACATCTTCAGGCGAATGGAGTTATTACTTCGAATCTGGAGAGCTACGAATGATAGGAACTGTGGTGGATGGAAAGAATCATGGCGTTTGGCAATATTATTATGAGTCAGGAGGAAAAAAAATGGAAGGGCTCTTAACCGATGGAAAACGAACTGGGATTTGGATAATTTATGCTAGAAACGGAGCAAAGCAAACTGAAGGTACTTATGAGAATAATGCTCGTGTGGGTACATGGAAATATTATGCAAGTTCTGGAGGGTTAAAGGCTACCGAAGAAATTAGCGTTGATTTTTCGCTTTATTCAGAATATCATATTAGCGGAGAAATAAAATCTAAGGGAAAAAAGTTTGATGGTAAAAAAGAGGGGAGTTGGCTTTTTTATTATGAAGATGGCTCTAAACAAGCAAAAGGTACTTATAAGGAAGGGAAGAAGTTTGGGCCTTGGATATACTATAATGAATCTGGAAGTGTAAAAGCAGAAGGGAATTATATCAACGACCTTAGCGATGGCATTTGGGTTCATTATTTTGAATCGGGGATTACCAGAACTAAAGGTAAATTGTACAAAGGGCGGAAAGATGGTGAATGGAGACTTTATTATGCTGATGGAAAACTGAAAGGTGAGGCAAATTATGAACTTGGAAATGGGATATATAAAGAATATTACAAAACGGGTGCGCTCAAAGTAAAAGGCAAAGTTGTAAATGGTAAAAATCAAGGGGCTTGGCAATATTATTATGAATCGGGGTACCTAGAAGGCGAATGCCATTTCAGGAATGGAGAAGGTGAGTTTATTGGCTATTATCCACCAAAGACTCACAAGGAAATAAGAGAGGGCTTGCTTGGCAAGCAAAAAATGAAAGGCTTAATTCGAGACGAGAAAAAAGTAGGCATTTGGGAATTGTTCGAAAGAAACGGTGATTTGGCAGGGTATTATAAACCCTATTATGAGGGTGAAAACGAAGGTTTTTTATTGGCTAATGAAGAAGAAGAACAAAAAGTGTTGAGTGCCGAAAAAAGAAAAGTTAGCATTGGCTCTTACTCTTATTCAAGTTCAGGCAGTAGATACTTTAAAAGTAAACTGAATGAACACAGAGCCTATATAATTAATTATAACCCTATTGCTATTTTTTATAATACGCTTCCACTATCGCTTGAGTATTATATGAATGAACGCTTGGGGTACGAGTTGCTGCTTCAATATATTCGGGATCCTTTTCTAAAAGATTTTTCTGGAATTGAAAACGGAAAGGCTTATATGCAAGGGTTTAGTGCCTCATTTCGACAAAAATTTTATCAAAAGGGGACTGATTTTGGGGTGCCTTATTTTGCACATGAGCTACGTTATACCTATTTGCAGCATTATGCAAATATTATTGATAATCCTATACAGGGGGCTTTTGAGTCTAAATATGAGTATGCCGTTCTTATTGGGTTTAGATATTTTAAAAATAAGCAGGATAATGGGTTTACGATAGACGTATTTTTAGGAACCAGTATTGGTTATCGAGACTTTGTTAAAACCTATGAGTCAAATAGAATATCAGATCCTTTTAGCAATTTAAATAGCAACGACTTGTCACTTTCCTTAAGAGGTGGTTTTCATTTAGGTTACACATTTAAAACCAGAAAATTTTAATGCCCAAGAAAATAATTTTATCCCTCTCTCCGCAGGAGGCCTATTCTCCTGAAATACTTAATAAGTTAATTAGAGCTAAGGCTGGATTAAATAATGGTCAAGTAGAACTTTTGAAAAGATCTATTGATGCCCGTAAATCTGCTGTTAAAGTTAGGATAGAAGCTAATGTGTACGAAGAAGGACAAGAGTTTACAAGTGTTCAGTACACTAAGCCTGATATTAATGTGGCTAAGTCTAAATCTGTGCTTATTATAGGTTCTGGTCCAGCAGGCTTATTTGCGGCATTGCAGTTAATTGAGTTAGGAATTAAACCAGTAATACTCGAACGAGGAAAAGATGTACAAAGCAGAAGGCGAGATTTAGCCGCAATCAACAAAGATGATGTTGTAAACCCAGATTCTAATTATTGCTTTGGTGAAGGGGGAGCAGGCACCTATTCAGATGGTAAACTATACACGCGTTCGAGCAAAAGAGGGAACGTAAGACGGGTTTTAGAAATCTTGGTAGCCTTTGGTTCTCGCGAAGAAATTTTGATAGATGCTCATCCACATATTGGTACTAATAAACTGCCGAAGTTAATTGAAAATATAAGGACATTTATTCTGGAGCGAGGTGGAGAAATTTATTTTGACAAGCGTGTAGATGATATTATTTTAAAAAATGGAGTAGCCGTTGGCGTAAAGGTAGGGGCTGAAGAATTTTTAGGGGAATCTGTAATTTTAGCAACTGGGCATTCGGCTAGAGATATTTATACCTTGCTAGATAAAAAGAAAATTGAAATAGAATCCAAACCATTTGCGCTTGGTGTGAGGGTAGAGCACCCTCAGAAATTGATTGATTCTATTCAGTATCATTGTGATGTACGTGATGATTATTTGCCTGCCGCCAGTTATTCGCTAGTGCATCAAATTTATTATGAAGAAGCTAAAAAGGGTGTATTTTCTTTTTGCATGTGTCCGGGAGGGTTTATTGTACCAGCTGCTACAGCACCAGGTGAAATTGTAGTTAACGGAATGAGCCCTTCTCGTAGAGATTCTAAATTTGCAAATTCAGGCATTGTGGTTGCCATAGATGATGAAGATACAAAGGCTTATCAAAAATATGGAGTATTAGCGGGGATGTACTTTCAACAGCAAGTGGAGCAGGCAGCATTTGCTGTTTCAGGTACCCAAGCTGCACCTGCCCAACGATTGATAGATTTTACACAAAAAAGAGTGTCTTCCATTCTCCCTGAAACTTCGTATCAACCAGGAATAGTTTCTTCTGAGCTAGGAGAGGTGTTGCCAAAAAGTATTTCATATCGATTGCGAAAGGCATTTCGTAGTTATGATAAAAAGATGAAAGGTTATTTAACAAATGATGCTGTTATTTTAGGAGTTGAAAGTAGAACCTCTTCTCCGGTTAGAATCCCACGTGACCGTGAATCATTAGAACATAGTCAAATTGCCAGATTGTATCCTTCTGGAGAAGGAGCAGGCTATGCCGGAGGTATTGTTTCTGCGGCTATGGATGGAGAGAATTGTGCAAAAATGATTGCAAATAAGTATTTTAAAAAAGATGTCTGACTCAAAAAAAACGGTAATTATTGGAGCATCATCAAATACCGCTAGATATGCATATATGGCGGCAGAAAGACTTTCAGGTGCTAATATAGAATTTGTTCCTGTTGGTATTAAAAAAGGAGATGTTTTGGGCAGGCCAATCTTGCCTTTAAGGGAAAAACCTATAATTGAACATGTGCATACAGTAACCATGTATATAGGACCTCAAAATCAACCTGAGTGGTATTCGTACATATTGTCGCTAAAACCACAACGTATTTTGTTTAATCCAGGCACAGAAAATGAGACTTTTCAAAATATGGCTCGCAAACAAAATATTGAAGTTGTAGAAGGATGTACTTTAGTTATGATAGGTGTAGGAACCTATTAACCCTAATTAATGGTTATATCTTTTAATACAAATTCGGGAGTTTCTATTAAGTTACTCTTATTTAGCGCTCTGTCTTGAATTCGCACTTCAAGCTTTAGTGTATCGCGCTTAAAAATAACTTCAAACGCAGCACCCGTTATTCCGTACTCTAAGGTGCCTTCCAAAGGCCTTTTTTGTCCAGATGAGTTTAATATTGGGAAACGGCCATTATAAGTTTCCCCACATTGAGGAGGGTTGGCGGTTATCCAATCATACAAACTCCACTGTCCATTTTTCTTCACATAAAAATCTACAAAAATATTAAAATGGTTAGGGTTTTGCGAAATATAGAACGTGTCTAAATCTTCAATAGAATAGTTGGTACAGTAGTAAGGGAATTCAAACGGTGGTATTGTATCGTAAGGAGGAGTGTTTCTATCGGCATATGTAAGTAAACTCCCGTCTGGTTTCGCCTCGTACCAAATGGCATTATAGGGTATTCCAGTATCAAAACTTGGGCTTAAGCCCAAATCACCATCGCCATCTCTAAATTTAAGCTTTACAAATAATGTATCTGCAAGTTCACCCTTCTTAAAAAAGAGTTGGTTATAATCAATGGAGGGTGTAGTTGGATAAGTTGGTAAATCACGACAACTCCAAAATGCATATGTGAATACGATTACTAATCCGCTATATTTTATAATTCCCTTCAATTAGTTTATATAAATTTGTGCATTACAAAACTACTTATTTTAAACGCATGGAGAGTGCCCAAGGTTTACTAAATAATATTCCCAATATTAACGAATCTAACTTTGATACCCATGCCTTAGCGGTTTTTCAATACCAAGTGGCACATAATTTTGTGTATAAATCGTACTTAAATTTCTTAGGTGTTAATATTTTAAACATAAACACAATTAAAAAAATACCTTTTTTACCCATTTCTTTTTTTAAAAACCATGTTGTTAAAACCAACGAGTGGGAGCCACAAAAAGTATTTGAGAGCAGCGGAACCAGTGGAGTAAAAACAAGTAAACACCTTGTGAAAAATGTAAAATTTTACCATTCTAACGCTAAACGCCTATTCGAGATTGAATTTGGAAAAATTGGAGAGGCACATATTCTTGCTTTGTTGCCTTCGTATTTGGAGAGGAATAACTCTTCTTTGGTAAGTATGGTGCAGTTTTTTATTCAAGAGTCAAATTCAACACATTCGGGGTTCTACCTTCATAATCTTGAGCAACTTGCCAATAAATTAGTTAAGCTTAAAACCGACACAAAAAAAGTTATTCTTTTTGGAGTCACTTTTGCTTTGCTTCAATTGGCAGAAAAGTACGAGTTAGATTTAAGCCATGTAATTCTTATCGAAACAGGCGGAATGAAAGGAAGGAGAGAGGAAGTTACACGGGAAAAATTGTATGGCATATTAAGAAGTAAACTAAATTTGACTCATATCTATTCAGAATATGGAATGACGGAGTTACTTTCACAAGCCTATGGTAGAAATGCGATTTTTGCTGCTCCAGAAACAATGAAAATATTAATTAGGGAAGTAAGCGACCCATTTTCAGTAGCACCGGTTGGCAGAACAGGTGGTATTAATGTAATTGATTTAGCCAATGTACACACTTGCTCTTTTATCGAAACCCAAGATTTAGGAAGATTGAATACTGATGGCACCTTTGAAGTACTTGGCCGATTTGATAATAGCGAATTGAGGGGGTGTAATTTATTGGTTTCTTAGAATATTATAAAGTGCCATTACTTACTTCTTATTTCTAAGTCACCAACAATAAATGTAAATGTCTCTTCAATGTTACTCTTATTAAAAGCTCTATCTTGAATTTGTACAACCAGCTTAACTGAATCTCCTTTAAATATTACGGGTAAACTATGTGCTCCCATTGGATACTCGATAATCTCAGGTCCCAAAGGGTTATTTTTTACTTCCCATATTCTACCATTATTGGTTATACCGCAATGTGGAGAAGCTATGGTTTCAAAATTGATTAATTCAAAATCATTGTTTCGTTTAACATAAAAATCAATGAATATGTTATAATGATTTATATTTTTTTCAACATAAAAAGTGTCGCTTTTTTCAATTGAATAGTTGGTGCAATAATAAGGGTATTCAAAAGGAGGTATAGTGTCATACGGGGCTGTGTTCCTATCTGAATACTGCAGCAATTCGCCATTCTGTTTCTCGAAATAGAATTGCAAATTGTATGGTTCTTCAGTGTAATCATATAGCCCAATATCGCCATCACCGTCTTCAACAATCAATTCTAAAACTAATAAATTGTCGTAGTAATTTTTTATGATATAAAGATCTTTAAATTCAATTTTTGGAATAATGGAGATGTTATTTTCAACCTCAGAACATGCCCCAAAGAAAAAAATTAATATAATTAGTGAAATTATGAGACTTTTTTTTTACTTTCATTAGAAAAAATAATTCACGTTTAATTACCCTTACAGTTAAGTCTTTTTTTGATTCAGGTTTGGTGCTTTTTTAACTTTTAGCTCATCTCTACAAACCTCAAGCAATTCCTCTTGAGTTTTACCTAAACCCGGATGAACAAAATATGCAGCAATTTCTACTAACGGAACTAACGTGAATCTTCGATTCGCTATTTCATGATGAGGGATAATTAAATTATCTGTTTTTACTATTTCACTATCATAATATAAGATATCAATATCTATCAAGCGTTCGCCCCATTTTTGGTGCCTAATCCGCCCTAAGTCCTGCTCAATTTTGTTTATTGAGTTTAGTAAATTTGGAGGGGATAAAATTGTTTTAACTTGTAGTACTTGGTTTAAAAATGCAGGTTGGTCCTCAATGCCCCAGGCTAATGTTTCATACATGGAAGACGTTCTTTCTATTGATCCTATTTGGGATTTTATTTCTTTCTGAGCTTGCACTAAAATTTCGGCTCTATTGCCAAGGTTAGAGCCTAAAAGTAGAAATGTTTTATGTGCCATATTGCTTTTAACAAGAAAAGTAGAAATGGTTTAAAGCAATTTTACGCCTTTCAAATTGATTATCAACTATTAGTAGAATAGATTATAATCTAAGACTTTATAGTTTTATTTTTGAAGTTGGTTTTTCTATGGCTTGTAATATGTATAGTTTGGGAAGCTAATTTAATCACACAAAATCTAATAACTGAATGAACTTCCTTAGAAACTTTTTTGCTAGCTTTTTGGCCCTTGTGGTCTTTTCTTTGTTTGGCTTTTTTATGCTAATAGCTGTTGTTGCTGCCATGGAAAGCGAAGGAGAAGTATCTGTAAGTAGCAATAGCGTATTGCATATTAATTTGAATAGGCAACTAGCCGATAGAAGTTTTAACGACCCTTTTTCAGATTTAGGATTTGGAGGAGGAGAGTCTAAGAAAATCGGTGTTATTGATCTTAAAAAAGCATTGACCCAAGCCGCTTCTGATGATAAGATAAAAGGAATTGTATTGTTGGCTCCTTCTTTAAAGGGCGGTTTTGCAATGGGAGCAGAAGTAAGGGCGGCTTTAGTTGAGTTTAAATCTTCAGGTAAATTTATAATGTCGTATGCGGATTACTTAACAGAAGGGGGCTTTTATCTTTCTTCGGTTGCGGATGAATTATATGTTAGCCCGGCAGGTGGTGTTGAGTGGAACGGCTTGTCATCGAATACTCCATTTTTAAAAGGAACATTCGAGAAACTTGATATTAAACCCCAAATTTTTAGAGTAGGGACTTATAAAAGTGCTGTTGAACCACTTATTTTAGATAAGATGAGTGATGCTAGTCGCTTGCAGACTACATCATTCTTAAATTCTATTTATAATTATATGATTTCTGAAATGGCACCTGACTTGGATATGACGGAAGCTAAATTGAAAAATATTTCGGATAAGATGTTAGCCCAAAACTTAACACAAGCAACTGAACTTGGTTTAATTACCGCTACATTATATAAAGATCAATTTTTGCAGAAAGTAGCTGATAAAATTGAGGTAGAGGATGCAGAAGATATTGAGTTTGTAAGTTTTCAAGAGTATAATAAATCATTTTATAAATCAAATTCCTCAAAGAATAAAATTGCCGTAATAATAGCGGAAGGTGACATTGTGGATGGTAAAGGAGGAAAAGGGCAAATTGGTTCTGATAAGTTCACAAGAGAAATTCGTAAAGCTCGCGAAAATGATAAAGTGAAAGCCATCGTGTTAAGAGTGAGTTCGCCTGGTGGAAGCGCGCTGGCTTCTGATTTAATTTGGAGAGAGGTGGTAAAGGCTCGAGAGTCTAAACCTGTGATTGCTTCCTTCGGAAATTATGCAGCATCAGGTGGCTATTACATTAGTATGGCAGCTGATACAATTGTTTCTCAGCCCAATACTATTACAGGTTCTATTGGCATATTTGGTATTGTATTTAACATGGGCGATTTTATGGCCAACAAACTTGGAATTACAACGGATGGTGTATCTACTGGAGATTTTTCCGATATGATGACCAGTTCTAGAGCACTTACCGAAGCTGAAAAAAGAATTATTCAAAACAGTGTGGAAGAAGGCTATGACCTGTTTACTTCCAAAGCAGCCGAAGGCAGAGGTATGAATATTGATGATTTAAAGGCCATTGCATCCGGTAGAGTGTGGACCGGCACTCAAGCAAAAGAAAATGGATTGGTAGATGTGTTAGGAGATTTAGATGATGCTATTGCTATTGCAGCTGAAAAGGCAGGAATAACAGATGATTATAAGGTTCGCTATTACCCAGAACAAAAAACGGCTCTTGAAGAGATTTTAGAGGAGTTAGAAAGTAGCACTCAAGCTAAGTTAATGAAAGCTCAACTTGGAGATATGTATCCGTATGCTCAAATATTAGAGCAGGTTAAGTCCATGAGAGGCTTGCAAGCTCGTTTGCTTTACGATGTAGAGTTTCAGTAGAGTTTATTTATTTTGAAGAAAATTTTCGTTAAACTCAGTTTGCAAACGTGTGTCTTAAATCGTTATTACTGGTAGGCAAAATCTCAAGAATTTATAAAATTTACTTAGTTCAACCCGGATTATGCAATAGAATTCGTAATGAGAAGACAAAATGCAATAAATCAGAAGTTTATATTCGAAAAGCATAGCACTGCTATGGTTAAGAGGATAAACTTAGTAAAACGACTGATTTGCAGCAGTTTGTATTAGTAATAGAATTTCTATTGCATATTTCGGGTTCAAATAACCCAATTGCACATTAATGTCAGCAGTTGTATAAAAAAATTATAATAAGAATCGACAAATATTAAATAATGAAATTTATCCTTTTACTAACTTTTTTAGCCACATCATTTAGCGTATTTGCTCAAGATACTTCAGGAAATAATGACAATCACGAGCATAGTAAAAACGAGATAGGAATTGCAATTTCTCCTGCTTACTTCATTAATGAAAAAGTGGTCACTTTTTCCATGCATATCCATTACACTCGGCTTATTCCAAATACAAAATTTGGAGTTGGTGCCAGCTTTGAAAGAATAGTACTGGATCCGAAACATAGTACTTTTGGGCTAACCTTCGTGTATTTTCCGGTTGACAAACTTAGTTTTACGATATCCCCAGGTATGACTTTTGAAGATGCTGACCCAGGGGCTTTTTTTGCATTGCATTTGGAAACAGCCTATGAATTTGAAATTGGCAATTTTCATATCGGACCGGCTTTTGAATTCGCATACGACCCAAATGATTATCATATTAGCTTAGGAATTCATGTAGGGTATGGATTCTAAAAATTGGCACAGAGTAAATCTGTAAGCTCAGTACTTTTAACCTTAACCTATTTTGTATGAAAAAAGTCTATCACTTATCCACTTGTTCTACTTCAAAACGTATCATTATCGAGCTTAAACTAAAAGAACTTGGTTTTGAATTTCAGGACATTAAATTTGATTCAATTACTCCTGAACAATTGGCTGAAATGAGAAATATGATTGGTAATTATGAAAGCCTATTTTCAAAAATTGCCCGTAAATACAAGGAATTAGAACTCAAAGACAAAAGCTTATCCGAAGACGACTTTAAAAACTACATCCTTTCAGAATACACCTTTTTAAAACGGCCTGTAATTATTAATGGTGATCAGATATTTGTGGGCAATTCAAAAAAAGTGGTTCAGGCTGCTTATCAAAGCCTAAACACTGCTTGATTTAAACGCACTTATTGTACTTTTAGTAGTATCAATAATGTTGACAAGGCATGGAGCAACTTCTGGTAAAAAAATATGACGGTACTGTGGTGCCATTTGACCGTTCTCGATTATTAAATTCATTGAAAAGATCAGGAGCCACTGGCCATATTGCCGAACTTATCACAAAAGCTATTGAGCTTGAATCCTATGACGGCATGTCAACAAAAGTTATTTATAAAAAAGCATCTAAACTGTTAACCAAGCACGAAAGAGGAACCGGTATTAAATACCGGTTAAAACAAGCAATTATGGACTTGGGCCCTTCGGGTTATCCTTTCGAAAAGTTTGTGGCTGAGCTTTTTAAGCAACGGGGCTTTGAAGTGGAAGTAGGGGTAATGATGCAGGGCTATTCTGTAACACATGAGGTTGATGTAGTGGCTCAAAACCCTGATAAATATTATGTGGTCGAGTGCAAATTTCATAATAACCAAGCTACAAAAAGTGATGTAAAAATTCCGATGTACATACACTCTCGGGTACAAGACTTGCATAAAGTGCTTAAGCATAACGAAGCCCGTGATAAGAAATCGTATGTAGGTTGGATAGTTACAAACACGCGGTTTACCAAAGACGCGATTAAGTTTGGCAAGGACTATGGCTTGGCTATGCTCAGTTGGGATTACCCCGAAGACGGAGGTTTACGAAATTGGATCGAGTTAGATGGTCTGCATCCTATTACTAGTCTTTCTTCTTTGAACAAGAAAGAGAAAAGAACACTGTTAGATGCTGGTATTGTAAGGTGTAAACAGCTTTTTGAGAACCCATCTATTATGAATAAATTGCCTATTCAACTACGCAACCAACGTGGAGCGATTAATGAATTAAAAGCGTTGTTTAAATAGTGTGTTAATGATTGTCAGTTATTACAAAAAATTAGGCATATCCAGTTTCCTTCCTATTCTAAAAGCTGCATTTATAAGCCCTACGTGGCTATATGTTTGAGGAAAGTTACCCCATTGGCTGCCTGTTACTTCATCAATATCCTCGCTATGTAATCCTAGGTGGTTGGTAAAGCTTAATAAATGCTCAAATATTTTCTTTGCTTCTTCTACTCTTCCAACTGCAGCTAAGGCCTCTACATACCAATAGGCACAAATTAGAAAAGTGCTTTTGGGTTTACCAAAATCGTCCTGATGTTTATACCTATAAAAAAGTCCATCTTCCGTTTTTAGTTCTTTTTCAAGTGCTTCTAAATGCGATTTTGCTCTATCAGAACTAGGGTCAAGATAGTTCATGGTAATTAAATGAAGTTGGCTTGCATCTAAACGATCGGTTTCGATAGCTGAAGTATATGCTTTTTGTACTGGGTCGTAGCAGTGTTCTATTTGTAGTGAAGCCTCCTTTGCCAAACAAGTTGCCTTCTCAAGCATCTCTTCATCTTCTAATACTTTGGCAATTTTAATAGCAGCATTAGCACCAGCCCAATGAAATTGAAATGTGTAGCAATGCTTAAAACTCATATTCCGTAATTCCCATAAGCCTGCATCGGGTTCGTCCATGGTTCGCTCTATACCTTGGAGTAAATCCATAATCAATTTTTTCGACCGAGCATATTCTTGGCTATTCAGGCGTTCATCGGTATAAAGAGGTAGAAGTGATACTAGCACCTGGCCGTACACGTCATTCTGAATATGCTCTTTGGCTTGGTTGCCAATGCGAACAGGGCCATTGCCTAAATAGCCTTTAAGATCTAAAATTTCCTCCTCGAAATCTTCAGTGCCCAGCAAGCTATACACAGGGTTATACCTGCAATTTTCACCTACTGCAATATTTTCTATATAATTAGAATACTTTTCTAGTTCTTCAAACTGCCCAATGGAGCTAAACGCATTTAAAGTATAATACGAATCGCGCATCCAGCAATAGCGATAATCCCAATTACGACCAGAGCCAGGGTGTTCAGGTAAGCTCGTTGTGGTGGAGGCTGTAATTGCTCCCGTATCTTCAAATTGGTGCATTTTTAAGGTTAGAGCAGATCGGATTACGGCCTCCTGCCAAAGTGGACCAATCGTACAGTGGCGCACCCAATCATTCCAATAATCTATTGTTCTAGTTAAAAATGTTTCTGCAGTTTGTTTAATGGGTCCTTCTAGAGGTACACCCCAAGTAATAATTAAATAAATGGGTTGTTCTAGTTTAAATGATTTGCCTTGTTGTAAATAATTTAATGATAGATTGGTTGTTAGCCTCACTTGATCTTCAAGGCCTTTAAACCGCAAATGGCTGCTCCCAAAACTTACATCGGGGGTAACATCTCCATATTCTCCTCTTGGGTCGCAAACCACCTTAATTTCAGGAGTGCCTTCCATCGATTCAATTTTACGAATAAACATTAAGGGTTTATAATGCCTATCGTACTGCTCAAATCGTGGGGCAAAGTCTGTTACTTTATAACGCCCATCATCGGTGCTAATTTCGGTTGTAAGCACATTGGTATTTTTAATATATGCTTGGCAAGTTGAATAAATATTTTTTACAGGCTTGATACTAAATTCGCCTCCTTTTTCATCATCTAGTAAACCGCCAAAAATAAAGCTGCTATCAAATTTTGGCCAGCAAAGCCACCTTACACTAGCTTCAGTATCTATTAATGCTTGAAAAGCGCAATTGCCAATAAGGCCTAAGTTGTACGTGTGACGATCCATTTGGTAAAATTGATAAAAACTTATTCGTATAGCAATAGGCTATGACTACTTTGTTTTGGTACTTGGTTTACGATTCAGTGACTCCAAGTTGTAATGGGGGCAAGATGATGAACTATCGCAATTGCCAATTTTAGTTTAAAGCGTTTGCATCTAGTACCGAAATAAATGTGCTGGGTTCTGGTCTAATTCTGAAGTTATCAGTTTGATCTACAAATATGATTTTACCATGTTCATCAGTAATGACAACAGTGGGTAGTACTGTATCTGATTCATAGCCCATAGCAAGGTTGCCAACTGGTACTCCATCAGCATGCTCAATTTTTAACTTGCGCGCCATTTCATTATGTTCATCAGTTAGAAAAAGAAAATTCATTCCAACTTTTTCTGAAAGCTCTTTGGACTTACTTTGCGGTTGAGGGCTAATTAGCAGCATCTCTGCTCCACGCTCCTTTAAATCCTTGTATTGACCAGCTATTTCTCTGATTTGTGCCATACACACTGGGCACCAATTGCCTCTGTAGAACAGATAAATTACTTTTTTGCCCAATAATGAGCTACAATAGAATTCTTCATTTGCGTAAGTTTTAAAGTTTAGTTCGGGTAAGGCTTTCCCTGGACGCAAAATATCAGACCTTGGATTTGGTAAATGTGAATACCAAAAGATAAATAATAACCAAAAAACTAAACTCAGGCTATACATTATTAGGAGAGGAGCACTAATATTTACACTGCCTACAATAAAAAAACCAAGCCCAATAAAAGTGCTAAAGGTTAACAGGGTTTGATTTGCGGATGTTCTAGGTTTTTTAGTTGTATAAAGCCAAGCCATAAAACCAGAGGGTATAAACGAAATGGCGAGCATTCCTAGTGCTGGAATACTTATACCCGTAGCATATATAAAGTAAATGGTAAAACCAGAAAGTAGCATCCAGTAAACTACGCTTACATGAAAAAATATTGATTTTAGTCTTTCCATAGGATTAGTATTGGCTCAAAGGTAGAGCCCTAGGGCTTGTTTAGAGGTGACTTTTGTTACCCCTCCAGATTATCTAATACTTTTAAAAATGTGCTGGGTTCTGGGCGAATTCTATAATTATCGGTCTGGTCTAAGTAAATAATTTCACCTGCTTCATCAGTTATTATTACAGTTGGTAATACCGTTTCGCTAGTGTAGCCAAATATCTCCATACCCAAAGGAGTTCCATTGGGTTGGTCAATATTAAGTGATTGTGCCATTTTGTTTTCTTTATCAGTTAAAAAACGAAAATTAACTCCCATTTTTTTAGCCAAACCTGCCGAATGGCTTACAGGTTGAGGGCTTATCAAAAGTACTTCAACTCCTCTTTTTTCTAACTCATTATACTGGGCGGATATTTCTTTTATTTGTGCCATACATAGGGGGCACCAATTACCTCTATAAAACATGTAAAGAAGCTTTTTCCCTTTATATACATTATTGCTTATTTCATTATTATCAATATCGGTAAAAGTTAGTGTTGGCATGTGGCCACCTAATTTCATATCAGTCTTGCTTTTTGGCAATACCGAATACCATAATATATAAATAAACCATAATAAAAGGCTTGATATAGCAACATAGAGGTGGCTGAAATTACCTCCTTGATATACGCCAAATAAGGTTATTGCGGCACCTAACACTATTGATGATGTTATTAATGTTAAAGATTTTGATGTGCGAGCAACAGGTTTGGCAGAAAGCAAAACACTGAAAAAGCCTAATGGAAGCGCTGAAATTAGCAATAAACCTATTATTGTCAATATGGAGCTACCACCTATGATGGCCATAATAAGGAGGTAGGTAAAAAATGCCCAAATGGAAATTGCAGTAGATATAAAGATCGATTTCAGCCTATTCATAGTAATTTTAATTTTAAATAGTAATTCCAACTTAATTTAATCCGCATTACGTAATAGAAGTTCTATTGCATATTGTGGGTTTAACATTGGGTTCTTAACTTTAGTTCAATGCTAATTAATTTATGAGTCGAAATAAAAGTTTAATTATTGTATCAAGTGCTTATTTTGCTGCTTTCCTATTAGCGGCATTTCTAACGCTGTACTTACCAGATGGAAATAGTCTCAGTAAACTATTTTTAATCGATATTTTTTTAACATTATTCATTTTTATGTTTAGCATTCGGTTTGGGAATGCCAGCATGTACGATCCGTATTGGAGTGTTATGCCAGCATACATTATTGGATATTGGTGGTATAGCACCTTGGCTATTCCAAATTACTTGGTTTGGGGAGTTACTTCTGTTCTAGTGCTAATCTGGTCAATAAGACTCACACATAACTGGGCTAGAGGTTGGCAAGGTATGCAACACCAAGATTGGCGATATCTCAAACTACAAGACTCCTCTGGTAAGTGGTACTTAATGGCTAATTTTTTAGGCATTCACTTGTTCCCTACTTTATTGGTGTGGGTAGCCTGTATTCCTTTAGCTTTTATTTTTACTTCTAACCAATCATTTTCCTTCTTGAATTGGGTGGGTGTATTGCTAGCTTCGGCTGGGATATTACTCGAATATATTAGTGATAATCAGTTGCGTAAATTCAAGCATACTGCAGGGAGTAAAGATGTATTGTGTTCAGGTATGTGGAGCAGAATTAGGCATCCTAATTATTTGGGAGAAATTTTATTTTGGTGTGGGTTGTATATTATGTCGGTTAATCCATTTACCCCTTGGTACATTGCTTCAGGAGCGATTGGGATTATTCTATTATTTGTTTTTAATTCAATTCCTATGATGGATAAACACCTCCTACAAAAAAGACCTGCATACGCTAGCTATATGCTAAAAGTTGGGGCTCTACTGCCAAGAAAAGCCTCTAACAAGGCATAAATTTGTATCATTGCGATTAAGAACGACTATTGTTTTAATTTTTAAAGTCAATATCTGAAAACATGAAATATTCCTATCTATTATTTTTAGTTGCCAGTGTCCTATTTTCATCTTGCAATAAAGAGAAAAAAAAGCAACAACAGAAACCACAACAAATACAAGTGGTAGAAGTAATTCAAAAAGATGTACCTATATATAGTGAGTTTGTAGGGCAGGCTTATGGGTTATACGATATTCCTATTCGGGCTAGAGTGGAAGGCTTTTTAGAAGGAATTCATTTTAGTGAAGGGCAAGGAGTGAAAAAAGGACAACTTCTTTACGTGATAGATGCACAACCATTTATTGCGGAAGTAGCTTCGCAGCAAAGCAAGGTGGCAGAAGCCAAAACTATATTGGTTAACGCCTCTGCAGAGTTGAACCGTTATAAGCCATTAGCAGAAAGAAATGCAGTGAGTCAAAGCGATTTAGATGCCGCACAAGCTACCTACGATGCCGCACAAGCTTCGGTGGAGGCGGCAAAAGCTAATATGAGGATGTCTCAAATTAATTTAAGCTATACGCGAATGAAATCTCCGATTAAAGGTGTAATTGGTAAAACAGAAGCTAAAATTGGCGAATTTGTGGGCAGGGAGCCTAATCCGGTTATTTTAAATACCGTCTCTCGAATAGACACCATTCGTGTTCAGTTTTTTCTTACAGAAGGACAGTATTTGCAACTGGCCAAAGAGTACGGTAAAGAATTAAAAAAGCCAGAAAATTCAAATCCTGAAGAAAAAGTTATTGTAAACTTAATTTTGGCCGATGGAGAAAACTATGCGTATAGTGGTGTAATAGATTTTATTGATAGAAGCGTTGATTCATCCACAGGGTCGTTATTGGTACAAGCAAGTTTTCCAAATCCAAAACGATTGTTGCGGCCTGGTATGTACACCAAAGTAAAAGTTGCAATAGAATTGGTAAAAAATGCTTTACTTGTCCCACAGCGTTGTGTTCAGGAGTTGCAGGGCCAATATTCGGTTTATATTGTAAATGCCAATAATATAATTGAGGCAAAACAACTTAAAATTAAAGCCAAAATAGGAGACTATTACATAATAGATGAAGGTATTAAGGCAGGAGAAAAAATTGTATTGGAAGGACTGCAAAAAGTTGGATCTGGTATGGAGGTCTCTCCAAAAGTAATTGAGTTTCAAAGTCAATCCTCTGAGCTAAAATAATTATGGAGGAGAACAAAGGAAACTTTTTTGTTCATCGCCCCATTGTGGCGATGGTAATCGCAATAATTATTGTAATAGTCGGTGGGGTTTCAATGATAGGATTACCTATTGAACAGTACCCCAATTTAACTCCCCCAATAGTTGAAGTGAGGGGTACTTATACAGGGGCCAACGCAATTAGTGTAGAAGAATCTGTTGCTACTCCATTGGAACAAGAAATTAATGGAGTTGATAATATGATTTATATGAAATCTACCAACTCGAACGATGGTACGATGACTATTCAAGTATCCTTTGATGTAGGAACTGACCCAGATATGAATACTGTATTATCACAAAATAGAGTATCTGCTGCTTCGGCTAAATTACCTTCTGCAGTAACAAAATTTGGTGTTACCACGAAAAAATCATTACCAAATATATTAATGTTAGTAACACTTACATCTGATGGAAGGTATGACCAAGATTTTTTAGGAAATTATGCATTAATAAATATAAAAGATCAGTTAGCCAGAGTTAAAGGTATAGGTAGAGTAGATGTAATGGGGGCAGCGAATTACTCTATGCGTATTTGGGTAAAACCCGATAGGCTTTCTCAAATGGGTCTTACAGTTCCCGAAATAATTAATGCCATTAACGAACAGAACTTAATTGTTCCAGGAGGAAAGTTTGGTGCGGAGCCATCACCAGCCGGAACAGAATTTACCTATACAGTTCGTTTACCAGAGAGATTTAATTCGCCAGAAGCATTTGGGGAGATTGTGGTTAGGACTCAGAAAGATGGATCGCAGATAAAATTAAGAGATGTAGCTACCATAAACCTTGGAGTTGAAACCTACAGTATGATTCCTAGGCTTAATGGAGAAACTGCTGCTATTGTAGCGCTCTACCAAGCACCAGGGTCCAATGCGGTGGAATTGGCAGAAAATATTATTGCTGAAATGGAAGTGCTTAAGAATAGTTTTCCTGAAAGTATTAAATATGATGTTTCACTTGATTCTACAGCTCCAATTACTGCTGGTATTAAAGACATTGTAGTAACCTTAATTATTGCTCTGGTCTTAGTGGTATTGGTGGTATTTATTTTCATCCAAGATTGGAGAGCCACTTTAATCCCGACTTTAGCTATTCCTGTATCGCTTATAGGAGCATTTATGTTCTTTCCAGGATTAGGGTTTTCTATTAATGTATTATCTCTTTTGGGCTTGGTACTTGCCATTGGTATTGTTGTCGATGATGCCATTGTTGTTGTAGAAGCTGTACAGGTAAATATTGCCAAAGGAATGAAAGCTAAGGCTGCAACCTTGGATGCTATGTCAAAAGTTACGGCTCCAGTAATTGCGACTACATTGGTGCTTATTGCAGTGTTTATTCCGGTTGCGGGTATGGCGGGCATTACCGGTTTGCTCTACCAACAGTTTGCAATTACCATTGTGGTTTCAGTAATTGTATCTTCTGTTAATGCACTTACTTTAAGCCCTGCTTTATGTTCACTATTATTAAAAGAACCCAAGCCTTATGGTGGACCATTGGGCTGGTTTTTTAAGAAGTTTAATCAAGGAATGGACAAGACAACCGATTCCTATATGAGCTTCACAAATATTGTAACGCGTAAGCTTAAAAGAAGTGCAATTTTTATTGTGATATTATCTGTTTCCGCTGGTGTTTTTGGAAGCTTAGTACCTGGTGGATTTATTCCAGAAGAAGATATGGGCTACTTTATGGTGAATATGCAGTTACCCAATGCGGCTTCAATACAGCGATCAGATGCTATTGCAAAAGATGTAGAAAGAATTTTGATGGGTATTGAAGAAGTAGAGTTTGTAACTACCGCTACTGGTTATAGTGTATTGTCAGGAGCGATGACTTCAAACACAGGTTTCTTCTTTGTTTCACTAAAAAATTGGGCAGATAGAGACCTAACGGCTGCTGAAATTGTAGCTAAAGTAAATGGTAAGCTTACAGTTGCTATTAAAGGAGCACAAGTGTTTGCCTTTGGGCCTCCAGCCATCCCTGGTTTGGGCAATGGTTCTGGTTTTAGTATTATGCTACAAGATAAAGGAGGAAATGATCCTCAATACCTTGCCTCAAATACTATGAAATTTATAAAGGCTGCTAATGCCAGACCTGAAATAGGTAAAGCCTTTACCACTTTTCAAGCATCGGTTCCACAGAGATATATGGATATTGATAAGGAAAAAGCATTAAAACTTGGCATTAAATTAAACGATTTATATACCACAGTTGGTGCATTTATGGGAGGAGCTTATGTAAATGATTTTACTCGATTCGGAAGGTTGTACAAAACCTATATTCAAGCAGAACCGGAGTATAGGGTAGATGAATCTCAAATAAATAACTTCTTTATTAAAAATATTGAGGGAAAAATGGTGCCATTGGCAACAGTCGCAACTATAAGACCAATCTCTGGCCCGGATTATACTACTAGGTTCAACCTTTACCGATCGGTGGAAGTAACAGGAGGGCCTGCTGATGGCTTTACATCGGTGCAGGCTAGAGAGGCGCTGAAGGAAGTAGCCAAAGAGGTGTTGCCTCAAGATATGAGCTATAGTTGGAATGCCATGTCGTTTCAAGAGGAGAAAGCTTCGGGCTCTCTAATGATGATTTTAACTTTCTCGTTGCTATTTGTATTTCTGATTCTAGCTGCTCAGTACGAAAGTTGGTCGCTCCCATTTAGTATTTTATTAGGGACGCCATTTGCCATTTTTGGAGCTCTTTTTGCTCTGTGGGCAGCACGATTGTTTAGCCCAACATTTGAGAATAATATTTTTGCACAAGTCTCTTTCGTAATGCTTATTGGCATGGCAGCAAAAAATGCCATTCTAATTGTGGAGTTTGCCAATGATGAATTCAAAAAAGGACTCAGCTTATTTGATGCAGCCATAGCAGCAGCTAAATCAAGATTTAGGCCCATTTTAATGACGGCCTTCTCCTTTATACTAGGTGTATTTCCACTGGTAGTGGCCACAGGATCTGGAGCAGAAGCTCGTAAGGTAATGGGCATGGCCTTGCTCGGAGGTATGAGCATGGCCACCTTTTTAGGTTTGTTTTTATACCCGATGTTGTTCGTTTTTATAGGCAAAATAGCTGGCTACGAAAAGAAAAGAGATTTGGAAGCCCAACTTTTAGATAATTAATAGGATGCTGAATATTTTGAAAATCGAAACTAAAAATAGCAACGTCATTCAGAGCGTAGCAAAGAATCTCTTGATTGTAATCATAATTGGATTTGCAATGAGCAGTTGTAAAGTAGGGCCTAATTTTGAAAAGAGTGAAGTGGCCACGGCTCCCACATTTAGGTACGACAGTATCCAAGCTGACACGGTCGTGAATTTACGTTGGTGGGAGTTGTTTAATAACTCAGAACTCGATTCATTAATTATTATAGGCTTGCAAGAAAACAAAGATGTGCTTACCGCAGCCAGTCGTGTGCAGCAAGCCATGATTAATGTAGGTTTTACCAGAGCAGATCAATATCCCGGGTTTGGTGTATCTGCGCAAGCAAACCTGGGCAATGTAGTAGGTGGCCAGCCTCTAAATGGTGATGCTGGAATTTATGTAGCTGGTGTTGCCATGAATTGGGAAATTGACTTTTGGGGTAAGTATAGAAGAGCAACAGAAGCAGCTAAAGCTAGTTTTGTGGCTTCGGATTATGCAAAACGTTCAATTCAAATAGGGGTTATCACCGCCATTACACAAACCTATTTTCAACTATTAGATTTTAAATGGCGATTAGAAATTGCTCAAGAAACGGTAATTTCTAGGCAAAGAGGACTTGAGATTATTTCTGATAAATTTGAACATGGAGTTGTCCCTCAAATTGATTTAAACCAATCGCAAATTCAACTAAGTATAGCAGAAGCTAGTATTCCGTTATACCAACGTCAGTTGGCGATCACAGAAACTTCTTTAGCAATATTACTGGGGAGGAACCCTTATTCAATCTTAAATCTATCAACGTTAGAGAGCCAAGAATTTCCATCTGACATACCTTCGGGTATACCTTCAACACTGTTAGAAAGACGACCTGATATTATGGCCGCTGAAAATAGATTTCATGCTGAAACGGCCAATATTGGGGTTGCCGAAGCCCAGCGATTTCCATCTATAAGTTTAACTGGATTAATTGGCGGAGCTGCTACACAACAATTATCATCAGCCGCTACCGGTGGTTTTGCTTGGAGTGCAAGTGCCGGTTTATTAGGTCCATTGGTAAATTGGGGTAAAAACAAGAAAAGAGCAGAAATTCAGAGAGAGGTTGCTTTGCAATCTGCCTATGATTATGAAAACACAATCATTCAAGCGTTTAAGGAAGTAGAAGATGCTCTTATCACAAATAGTACAACAAAAACAGAATTAGAAGCTCGCAAAAGACAAGTTGACGCAGCTGTAAGTGCAAGGGACTTATCATTGGATCGTTATAATGGTGGAGTTACAAGTTATTTAGAAGTAATTGAAAATGATAGGTCTGCCTTCGAAGCTGAGTTGCAGTATTCGCAAGTGAGGCAACAATTATTAAATAGCTACATCTTATTATACAAAGCTCTTGGTGGAGGTTGGATAACCGTTCAAGAAGAACAGGCAGCTGCTGATGCAGCGGCACAAACTCAAGAAAACTAGCTAGCCATATGAAGCCATTCTTGCATAAACAAGCCTCTCTTAGGCTTTCGTTATTGCTTTTCGGGCTTGTTATTGTATTTAGTGTGCTTATTATGCCAAGGCTAGCTGGCGATCAGGAAGTCACTCCGATTGATTTGCAGTTTGCTTATACTCCTGAACGAGCCTACGAGTTAATTGATTCTTACAGTGAGGATACTCGTATTATATATGCCAGAGGAGAAATGACGTTTGACGTGGCATATCCTATTGTATATACCTTATTTATGAGTGTAACTCTAATGCTCCTTTATCCAAATAAATGGAAGGTTGCTTGGGTGCCGTATGGGATTTTTGGTGTTGATATGCTTGAGAATACGGGAATCGTAACAATGCTTTATAGCTATCCGACTAAATTAACAATGGTAGCTTGGTTTACAAGTGGCTTCTCTACTATAAAGTGGAGTTTAGTAATGGTCGTTTTAGTGATGATATTGGTTGGGCTAGGTAAAAAACTATTTACGAAAAAATAATAAGAGAACTTTTGAACTACCACTAGTTTTTTTAACTTTTATCTGCGCCTATCCGCGATATCTGCGGGAGTATTTAGTGAGCCTCCTATTCTTCTAACTCAATCTTACAATTATACTTATTCAATTCATCCAACTTTTCAGAAAGATCAAACCCTGATTTGTTTTCATTCATCTTCTTGCGGTGGTAATCTTTTAATTCTTTTCTCAGAATCGATTCGGCAAATCTTCGAACTTCTTCTTGGCTTGTTAAAAGAAGAGGAGGCACTTTAGTTGTTTTATTATTATCATTTTTGGCCACCATTGTAAAATAACTCGTGTTGGTATGCTTTACAGTTCGCTTTTTTACATTTTCTGTAATCACTTTTATTCCAATTACAAGCGATGAGTTGCCTACATGGTTTACACGAGCCATAAGTGATACAAGATCACCCACTTCTACTGGTTTTAAAAAGTCCACTGTATCTACTGAAACAGTAACGCAGTAATTGCCTGCATGTTTGGTGGCACAAGCATAGGCTACTTTGTCCATTAACGAAAGCAACATTCCTCCATGAATTTTACCGCCAAAATTGGCATAGGAGGGTATCATTAATTCTGTAATGGTGGTGTCGGAGTCTTGTGGTCTTCGGGCGTGCATAATGATCGATGTTGTTTCTTAATAATTATAAACAACCAAAATACAATAAATCAAATTACAATTAGATTCAAAGTTTCAATAAAATAGGCACAGGGTTTAGTGTTATCTTAAACTCAATTGGGTTTATTTGGGTTTTCAAATGTGGGTTTTGTAATTTTCAATTTGTATGTCAGCATTATCATCTTATTTATCAGACCCCGTGCTTTCTAAACTTTATACCCAAGTTAGAAAAGCAGGTGCTGTTAAATCTATTTCTGTTGATTTAACCCACGAATGTAATTTGCGTTGCAAAGGCTGCTATTATTTTGAGGAAGGAATGGATAAGATTGTCAACACCGAGGCTGACCTTGATGCTGCCTTCAACGAATTTATAAAGTCGGAAAAGGAAAGAGGAACCAATTTTATTACCATTGTAGGAGGGGAGCCAAGTTTGCGGTTAGATAGACTTAAGACGGTGTACGATAATTTTAAAATGAATGTAGCTACCAATGGTTTAATTCGAATTACCTATAAAGGGTTTGAACAAATGCCTATTGGAGTGGCCGTTTGGGGGAGTAATGAAACTGATGCAGAGCTCCGGAATAAGGGTAAGCGTGATTTGTTCAATATAGCTCTAGATAATTATAAAAACGATAGTCGAGCTTTTTTCTATTATACCGTTTCACCTGACAAAAGTGATGAAATTGCCTCTGTTGTAGATAAGTGCATAAAAAACGGAAATAAAGTACTCTTTAATTATTTTAGCGATACCCATAATAAAAAAGATATTATTAGCTACAGAGCTGGCTTTGATAATGTTCGCAAAGAGATTGAAAAAGTGATTCAGAAATATCCGGATAAAATTTTAACTACTTCTTATTTTAATCAGGTTATTACTACTGGGCAACTATACGACCAGCATTGGGGGTATGAAGTGTGTACCAACGTGAGTGAAAATTTTAAACCAAACCAGAATCGCTTGAAAAATGGGAACCCATATAACCCACATTTTCGATCGTATAATGCTGATTTTAAAACTACCCGTAGATGCTGCACGGGTATTGACCGCAGTTGCGACTCTTGCTGCGATGCCTGGGAGCACTTTTCTTGGATACTTATTAATATGAAGAAACATTTAGGTAGCAAACAAGAATTTACAAATTGGCTTACTTCTATGTATATGTTCTACTACATCAATCAGATAATAACTGAGGAGGAGGTGACTTTGTCTCAGATACATTCGCTACTGAACTCAGGGATAAAGCCTTCTTTTATTTCTGAAAAATTAGGTAATATTACTGACTAACCTGAATTACTCATGCGTTTAGATTCATGTGAATTTTTCGGGTTAAAATACTAAATCTGCATTTTTGGTTTTTATAGCCTGCATTATTGTTTATGAATAGTTCAGGATAGACCTCTTTTGCACCCTTAATCATACATAATATTATTTGGAATAATTTTAAATAGACCAAATTATTGCTTGAATACTTGAACAGTTGTAAAATTATTGATATATTGAAAATTCATTAGGCAATTAACAATTTGGCAACAACTATTCCAAACAGACAAATTAGTCCAGAGAAGCTTGTTAAAATTTCAGAAATTTTTTCGGGCTTAGCATATCCAGTACGCATTCAAATACTGGAGTTGTTGGAGGATGGCAAGGATTATCCTGTAAATGAAATTCTTGCTAAAGTGCAAATTGAAGCATCCTTATTATCTCATCATCTTTCAAAAATGAAAAATATTGGAATCATAGATTCTTACAGGGAGGGACGCTTTATTTATTATCGTTTAGCGCTGAAAGAGATTACTAAAGTGTTCGATTGTATTTACTCGTGTGAATTGAAATTATAAGATTAAACTAAAATAAAACCGCCAGCAAAATGAGTGATTTAAAAGTTGTACAAACCTTAGATACTAGTGGGCTTTCTTGCCCTTTACCTGTAGTTAAGACGAAAAAAGCGCTTAATGGGATTGAAGTAGGAGATATCCTTGAGATGATTGCTACTGATCCAGGATCTATTCCTGATATGGAAGCTTGGGCGCGCCAAACGGGTCATGAGTTAATGGAGTCACATGATGAAGGAGAAAAATTCAGATTCTTAATTAAAAAGACACATTAGTTACTAATTAAAAAACTATAATACTATGGAAAATAAACCAAAAAAATTAGCCCTTATTTCAAGCCAAGGTACGCTTGATTGGGCTTACCCTCCATTTATCTTGGCTACTGCAGCAGCTGCTATGGATTGGGAAGTGGGTATCTTCTTTACATTTTACGGCTTGCCATTATTAAAGAAAGATTTTAAAGCAACAGTATCTCCTGCGAGTAACCCTGCAATGCCGATGAAAATGCCATTTGGTCCTGAAGGATTTAAAAACTTTAATTGGCCAATGCCCAATATGTTGATGAGTAACGTGCCAGGCTTTGAAGCTATGGCAACTTCTATGATGAAGAAAACCTTTAAAGATAAAGGCGTGGCCACCGTTGAAGAACTGAGAGATATGGCAGTGGAGATGGATGTGAAGATGATAGGTTGTCAGATGACAATGGATGTGTTTGGCTTCAAGAAAGAAGAGTTTATTGACGAAGCAGAAATTGGTGGTGCAGCAACTTTTCTTGAGTTTGCTTCAGATGCCAATGTGAGTTTATTTGTTTAACGAAACAAATGAGCCCCAAAATTAGATTTGTTGACGCTGGTACTGTTTCAGGACTGAGGTCGCAATCTATTTATCACGGGCTTGGATACGCTCAAACTATTAAAACGCCAGATACAATAGTGCTGGCAACTCCAGGAACGCCTTATATGTGTGTAGGGTTTTTTCAGGAT
>JAKISE010000021.1 GCA_021648745.1 Cyclobacteriaceae bacterium | reverse complement strand
ATAAATCAGAAGTTTATATTCGAAAAGCATAGCACCGCTATGGTTAAGAGGATAAACTTAGTAAAACGACTGATTTGCAGCAGTTTGTATTAGTAATAGAATTTCTATTGCATATTTCGGGTTAAAGTCCAGAAATTTGAGTTTCTAGTTCATAGAATTGTTTCTCACTTCAATACATTACCAAACCATGAGAGATTTAAATACTTAGACGCTAAAACCTTTCTTTCTGATACCAATGAAGACAAGAAGAAACGAAAACAGACACTGGGACAGATATTCGAAATTCTCAAAAATGAAATGCCTCTTGTATATAACACTGATTTAGATACTTATCTTGAGAAAAGGAATTTGTTTATTCATGAATTTTGGAGAACACATGTATCTAATAACAAGTATGAACTCGAAGGAACAAAAGCATTTCTTACCAACTTATCAACCCAGATTGAAATTTGGACTAAAGCTTTTCGAGGATTACTCTCTTTTATGGGGAAATCAGCATTCAATAATACTGAACAAGAAAAAAGAACTATCGGAGCATATAACAGTTTAATCAAAAACGAAGAGTTTGAAATTGACTTCATAAAAATATTTATGTTAAAAGGCAACGTACAACATTCTATGCTCGATAGGGCTTTAGTGGTTTATTCCTAGTTTTTTAAAACTAACAGGCTTCGTAATATTATTTATTGTTGGATGATTTTGATTTGAGTATCAAATCAAATTTTTGTACTTTTGAGCTCCTAACGGCAATATAGTCAGAGGTGTTGTATAAAATATGCTGTAATTCAAATATGGAATTGAAGTGCTATCTTTGATTTGTGAAGAAATTATACATCATAGCAGGACCCAACGGAGTAGGCAAAACTACTCTTTCTTATACTATTCTTCCTGAAATATTTGACTGTTATGAATTTGTGAATGCAGATGAAATTGCCAAGGGAATTTCTCCCCTAAACCCTGAGAAAGCTGGAATAAGATCAGGAAGATTGATGCTGCAACGAATTAATGAGCTACTAGGACTTGGAGAATCATTTGCAATAGAAACAACTTTATCAACAAAGAGCTACTCCAATTTAGTTAGAAAGGCGCAACAACAACAATATGAAGTTGTTCTGTTATTTTTGACTCTTGACTCTGTGGAACTAGCCATTCAACGAGTTAGGACAAGAGTAAAAGAAGGAGGGCACAATATTCCTATTAATGTAATAGAACGAAGATATAAAAATGGACTTCGAAACCTTTTTAAGATTTATATCCCAATAGTAAACAAATGGTTAATTGTAAATAATTCGTCTGAAAAGTTCGAATTTATTGCTGAAGGAATAGAAGATGAAATTATTGTGAAAAATGAAAAATATTGGTCGGAACTAAATAAAGAATATAATGAAAACTATTGATGAGCTAAAGGAATTAGAACAAAAAGTGACATTAGGGCTGCAAGAAGCATATCGAAAGATGGTAGTGTTTAAGAAACAAAAAAACAGCCCCCTGATAGTTTCTCGTAATGGGAAAGTTACAAAAATTGAGCCTGATAATATATTGCCCACCACATCAGCTAAAGAATCATAGGAAATTATAACTAATGTTGTAGGTATTTAAAAATCAGCAATTAGTGTTAATTTTATCATGGCTTGGTGCTACATGAAAATAATGAAGCATTCTACTTTCTTAGCTTTTCAGCCACTTGTATTTTAACAATGATAAAATCAAAATTATACATTAAAAATATGGTTTGTGACCGCTGCATTACTGCGGTGCGCAATGAGCTTGAGTCATTGGGTTTAGCTATAGAGCATATTCAATTAGGTGAAGTGGATATTGTCTCTAAGAACCAACTAGACCTGCCTTTAATAGCTCAAAAACTCCAAGCCCAAGGGTTTGAATTAATTGATGATCAAAAATCGCAGTTAATAAATCGATTAAAGTCAACCATTATTGAAGAAATTAGAAGCGACCAGCCTCACCGAAAAGCCAATGAGAATTTCTCTTCTTATTTAGAGCACGAGCTTGACACCGATTATACACAATTGAGCAAAACCTTTTCCTCCTTAGAGGGCAGAACCATTGAAAAATACATCATTGCCCAAAAACTAGAATATGTAAAAGAGCTACTCATTTATAATGAGCTTTCGCTAAGCGAAATAGCTTGGAAACTAAACTATAGCAGTGTACAATACCTTTCGAACCAGTTTAAAAAAGCAACCGGTTTAACGCCTAGTAGTTTTAAGGGGCTGAAATATGATAAACGAAAGACGTTGGATAAGGTGTAGAAAATTAATACTTTGTCAAAGTTTAAAACTTTGACAAAGTATTAATCTCATACAACACACACTCTTTCAAACGCTCATCGCCCAAAAGAAGTGAATGATCAAAAGTCTTTACTTTATGCATGCCAATCTTTTTCATAACGCCTTCTGAAGCTTTATTTATTATAGGGGCAATGGATAAAATTTGATCTAGCTTTAATTCTTCAAACCCATATTGCAATACCCGTTTTGCTCCTTCGGTTGCATAGCCTTTTCCCCAATGGGCCTTACCCAGACGCCAACCAATATCAACACAGGGTGTATAATCAGCATCATAAGTTTGTTCCGATAGGCCAGTAAATCCAATAAACTCGTTGGTTTCTAGCAACTCCACAGCAAAATAGCAAAAGCCATTCTTTTCAAATTGAATCTGCATCCGTTTGATAAACTCTTTGGTTCGAGCTTTTGTCTGAGATGAAGGGAAGAACTTCATCACTCCTTCATCTGCATTAATAGCAGCCATTTTAGGCAGGTCTGAACTCAGCCAGTTTCTAAAGCCTAACCGTTGAGATGTAAAAATGTAATCCATTATCTAAATTTTAGCACTATTAAAAAAGAAAAATTAACCACAGAGATACACTAAGAAAGCACAGAGGCGCACAGGGAACAAGGTAAATTGAACATTGTTAATTAATAATTTTTATTTTATCACAAGGTGTGATCTGGCCAAAGAATGATATCTACCCTCCTGTTTCGAAGTCTGCCATCTAAGGTGCTATTATCATAAATAGGATTAAACTGGCCAAAATCTTTAATCGATATTCTCTCCAACGAAATAGATAATTTTAATAGTTCATCAATAGCTGATTGACTCCGAAACTCGGACAGCATTTGGTTGTATTCAGGTGAGCCAATGTTATCAGTATAACTATGTATGGTGATGGTAAAGTTTTGAATGCCCTCAATTTCATTGATGAATTTATGTAATTCTTGGATTTGAAATCTATCGATATAATAGCTTCCACCCCCAAAATAGACACTCTTGATGAGTTCAGGCTCACTACTATTCGTCTGCCCATAAGCTACATTGGAACAAACATAAATTCCGAAAAACAATAGAAATCGCATAGATAATGATACGAATTAATTAATAACTAAGTTTAAACTTTATCTTTGAAATGCATGAAATCCGAATATAAAACCCTTCTTGAGCAAGTTAATAAACAACCTAAAGCCATCAAAAAAGCTCTTAATACTATTCGAGAAATGCGAAAGGGCCATGCAGATTCCTTAATTCATGCGCTACACGAACAGGCCTTCGAACATATTAACTGCTTAGAGTGTGCTAACTGTTGCACTACTACTGGCCCATTGCTCACTGGCAAAGACATTGACAGAATTGCTAAGCACTTAAAATTAAAACCTAACCAGTTTATCAATGACTACTTACGTATTGATGAGGATAATGACTATGTATTCAAAACGATGCCTTGCACCTTTTTAGGTATGTATAACTACTGCTCTATATACGAAGTTCGGCCTAAAGCATGTAGAGAGTATCCTCATACCGACCGAGTGAATCAACAAGGCATATTATCCATTACCCGTAAAAACATAACACTTTGTCCAGCAGTGGCAAAGATTTTTATTGAGATAGAAACTAGTAAGAAATCTTAAATAACTACCTTCGTTTAAGATTTTATCTCTCTAATTTTTATGTCGCGACTCATTATCATCTCCAATAGATTACCAATTTCAATTACCGAACGTAACGGAGAGCTCATTATGAATCCCAGTGCTGGTGGATTGGCCACTGGGCTAAACTCCTTAAAATCAGATAGGGAGGTACATTGGATTGGATGGCCAGGGATTAATACCTCAAAAAAGGAAAAGCAATTGGCTATAACCGAAAAGTTGGAAGCCCTTAATATGACACCAGTCTTTGTGCCTAAGGATAAGTTTTCGGGTTATTATAACGGGTTTAGTAACTCAACATTATGGCCTTTATTTCACTATTTTCAACAGTATTCCGATTTTTACGAACGCACTTGGCGCGATTACCAATATGTAAACTATTTGTTTGCAGAACAGATTTTTAAAACTGCCAAAGAAGATGATATATTTTGGGTGCAAGACTATCATTTAATGTTAGTACCTCAGCTCATCCGCCAACAATTCAAACAGGCTTCCATTGGTTTTTTCTTACACATCCCCTTTCCTACCTATGAGTTATTACGTACGATGCCCAAACGTAGAGAGTTGCTCAACGGTGTTTTAGGAGCTGATTTAATTGGATTTCATACCCATGATTATGTTCGGCATTTTATTTCTGCCGTACGTAGAATTTTGGGGCATGAACATCATTTTCTTGGAAGAATTAGGTTAGAAGACCGAGTAGTAGAAATTGACTCTTTTCCGATGGGCATTGATTACGACAAGTATGCAGATGCCGTAAAAAAGGCGGCTGTAAAAAAGGAGATAAAGCGATATGAAAAGGAAATTGGTGATTTGAAAATCATCTTAACCATTGACCGCTTAGACTATTCTAAAGGCCTCCCACAAAGAGTTCGTGCCTTTAAGTTATTCTTAGAAAAATACCCTGAGTTTCAAGGAAAAGTATCTATGGTAATGATTGTTGTACCCTCCAGAGATAATATCAAACATTATAATGCCTTAAAAGAGGAACTTGACAAGCGAGTTGGCAGTATAAATAGTAAGTATGGCACCATTTCATGGACACCTGTACGATACTATTACCGTGCTATCTCCTTTAATAGATTAATTGCCTGGTATAAGGTTGCTCCAATTGCATTAATTACCCCATTTAGAGATGGGATGAACTTAGTTGCCAAGGAGTATATTGCTACTAAAGACGATGGCAAAGGCGTACTTATTTTAAGTGAAATGGCAGGTGCGGCTAAAGAATTAGTAAGTGCCCTTCAAGTAAACCCTAATAATTTACATCACATTGCCGATTCTATATACCATGCATTGGTAATGGAAGAAGAGGAAATGGTTGAAAATGTAAGGCTAATGCAGAAAGTTGCTAAACGAAATAATGTTAATCGTTGGGCCTCCATTTTCCTTTCCAACTTATTAGACGTACACGAAAGTTCTTTAAAAATCTTAAAAAACCATTTTGATGATGTAAAAGAGACTAAGCTTTTATCAGATTATTCGAAGGCAAATCAAAGACTTATTTTATTAGACTATGATGGCACTTTAGTTAATTTTAGAGCCAACCCCAATAGCGCACGTCCAACTAAAACCGTTTACACTACCATCGATAAATTGAGCAAACAACCTAACAACCGTGTAGTTATTATTAGCGGCAGAGATAAAGAAACTCTAGATAATTGGTTTGGTAAATACAAAATTGACTTGGTAGCTGAGCACGGAGCCTGGCACAAACCGATTAACGGTAATTGGTTGCAGTACAACCAATTAAATGTGGAATGGAAACAGAGTATTTCTCCCCTCATTCACCAATTTGTAGATAGAACCCCTGGATCGTTTATGGAAGAGAAAAATTATTCTCTTGCATGGCATTACCGCAAAACCGACCCTGGCTTAGCTGAAATTAGAAGGCACGAGCTCATAGACCAATTGAATCAATTTATTACTGGAAAAAACCTTCAAGTAATGGAAGGAAATAAAGTGCTAGAAGTTAAGAACGATCAAATAAATAAGGGCAAGGCCACCCTACGTTTAATCGAAAATCATTCCTATGATTTTATACTGGCCATTGGTGACGACCATACCGATGAAGATACTTTTAAGGCACTTCCAGAGAATGCTGTAACATTGAAAGTGGGATTCACAGAAACTGCTGCCAAGTATAATATTAATGCAGTTGAACATGTGATTGGTCTGTTACAAAAAATGAGTAAGATTTAAATGACACAAGAATAATATCTTGTGTCATTTATAATAAGTTTTTCTAAGCCTTATTCTTGGCTATATATTCATCAATTAATTCTTCTAAAATACTGAGTGGAACGGCTCCATTTTTTAATACTACATTATGAAATTCGGTTAAACTAAACTTATCCCCCAATTCAGTCTTTGCCTTTTCGCGTAGCTCCAAAATTTTAATCATTCCAATTTTATAGGCACATGCCTGCCCCGGCATTACAATATATCGTTCAATTTCTGTTACTACTTCGCCAGTAGTCATACCCGTATTAGCCACCATATAGTCTATGGCCTCTTCGCGCGTCCACTTTTTGTAATGAATGCCAGTGTCAACTACCAACCTAACTGCTCTAAACATTTCGGCTTGAAGCCTTCCTAAGTTACCAAACGGGTCGTTTTCATACATGCCTATTTCCCAAGCTAAACGCTCTGAGTATAAGGCCCAACCTTCTACATAAGCCGTAAATAAGCCAATGGTTCTAAAAATCGGTACACCTTCCAATTCTGATTGAATAGCAATTTGAAAATGATGACCTGGAACACCTTCATGGTAGGCCAATGTTTTCATCCCAAACTTTACAGTTTCACCTACATCTCGAAGGTTAGCATAAAAAACGCCACCTCTTGAACCATCCATTGCGGGTCCATTATAATAGGCTCCCGCTGCTCCTTCCTCTTTAAACTCAGGCACCCGTTTCACTTCCAATGCGGCCTTAGGGCGCACATCAAATGCATCGTCCAAATTACCATTAATCTCTTCTAGTATTTCATTATATCGAGCAAGCACTTCCTTTCTTCCGTCATCATTATTCTGGAATAAAAACCTTTCTTCTTTATTTACAGCTTGTACAATTTCACCTATCGTTTTGGTTGTGTCAGAATAACCTTCACTTCTAAGGATCTCCATCATTTCCTTTTTAATGCGGTCGACCTCAGCTAAACCAATTTGATGTACTTCTTCAGGAGTATAATCCGTGGTGGTATTCGATTTTAATTGATATTGGTAAAAATTGGTTCCATCAGGAAATTTCCAAACCCCATCATCTGTGGTTGCTCTAGATTTTAAGTCTTGAAAATAGGCAATTAAACTGCCATAGGCACCGAAAACAGTTGTTCTAATTTCGTTTTCAGCCTGAAGTTTATAAGCCTCTTTTTGCTCCTCAGAAAGGTCTTCAATTTTATCAATTTTTGTATTGAGGTTAGTGTATAAAATATTCGATTTTACGGGGTCTTCATCCACAACCTCTACATTTATATCATTAGATTCCTTCTGCCCTGTAAAACCAGTCATTTCACTGAGCACCCTGTCAATCACAAATTGGGGAGGCACTATCCCTTTTTCTTCACTTATTTTTAAGCCCTCCAACACTTGATCAAACTTTATTCCGAATTTAGAAAGACGAGCGATGTAAGCTTCTACATCACTTTCGTCCTCAAGTTTATGGGCACTTTCCAGCATGCTTGGCAAATTGCTCTGCACCCCAAACATTTGGTTTACGGGGTAGCCGTAGTAAAAATACTTTTCACCATCTACTTGGTCTTTTAAAAAATAACTTAAAATTTTAGTATTGAGTTGGTTTTCTGGAGACTGACTTTCAAAATCGTAGCTTAATAAAGTCTCATAATCAGCCTTCATTTTCTCAAATTCCTGCCAGTTTTTTTCATCAGAGGCATCGCTTAATTTGTCTTTATATATGTCGTATAGCACAGGAATACCCATTTGGGTAACTAGCTCAGGGTTAGAAATGGCTAATTCCACAAAAAGTTTATCGTAAAATAAGCGTACACTAAAGGGCTTAAACCAAATAAGGTTTACAGACCAAATAATAGCAATGGTAAGTAAAAGAAGAATAGACCTACCTGTCCAAAATTTCCAAGTTCGTTTCTTTTTCATAATAAGTTGAGTTTTGAAAATCTAATGTAACAATCTATTATCACAATTTGTAATGAGCTTTTACAAGCGGTTATACATCAGAAAAAAATATCTTTATATGTACATAACGCCCTACAATAAACTGCAGTAGGGGAAAAAAAGTACAAAATTTTGATAACCCACTTAGACAAACTTTTTGATACCGAGGCCTCGGTATCAGAATAACACGTAGTCAAATTAATCCCGATAATTATCGGGATGACGGGACTAGCTACAAGAAATGATTTGAGCGCTTAACAGATGAAACCTTATTGAGTTTATTGGCTGTTAGGCATACGTTGTATTATTCGTTTTCATCAAAGTCATAAGTGTTTCCAAGCATCCGAGCACTATTATGTACAATTAATATATCTATTCTTTTATCATTTTTTTTGCGATATACTATCCTGTAACTTCCTCGAATTAATTCCCGTATTAATTTATCACCGAGCTCAGGAACCATTTTTCCTGCATCTGGATATTTTTCTAAAATATCAACGGCATTAAACAGTCTTTCCACCGTAATTTCTGCATATTTTACAGAATCTTTCGAAATATACTCACCAATGTCATTTAAGTCATAAATTGCCGAATCAGTCCAAACTACTTTAGCCATTTACTAAGTCTTTGTTTGGTGGCCTCTTTTGAATGAACGTTGTCTTTATCTGAATCAGAAATTCCCTTTTGAACTTTGTCCAAGAAAACCAATTGATCTACTACTTGGTCTATGGTGACTTTTTCAGGCATTCCCTCCAGTGTATGTATTATTTGTGACTTTGTTATCATTTACCAAATATAAGGATTAATAAGATTAATTTTATGTAGTAAAGATTCCTTTAATGTACCATATTATGCCTAACAGTATCCTAAAGCTGAAATTTTATACCATAATGAATAACAAATCAGACGGCCGAGTTAGAGCCAATATTTTTATTGATGCCGAAGTGGAAATCGTTCAAAAACACCATCAACGAAGTGGTGAATTAACCGAAGGGTTTGTAAAACGCATATTGACTAAATCGCCTAACCATCACCATGGTATAAAAGTAATGCTTGACACTGGTGAAGTTGGCAGGGTTAAGAGGGTTGTTTTGGAGGATAATAATTAGCAAATAACATAGTATAAGATTTTATTTCTATTCTAAAGAACAGCCTGCCCCGTTTTTTCAGAGAAAAATCTTATAATAATTTTTTTTATTCAGAAAGCTATTTCGCAATGCAGAGAAAAGGAATCTTAGCCATTATAGATGTAGTAAAGTAAGACGCTTTTTACCTCAGCGAAGCAAAAATTCGTAACTACCTCACTTGCCTAACCTGATCAAAGCTAATTCCCAAAGCCTTTTCGAAATAGCGCAGTTGTTTTAACTCTGTGGTGGTAACAATACTCAAAGAAACACCTCGTTTCCCAGCACGAGCAGTTCTTCCACTTCGGTGGGTATAATATTCTTCTTTATCAGGTAATTGGTAATGCACCACAAACGAAAGAGCCTCTACATCAATGCCTCTGGCAGCCAAATCGGTGGCCACAAGGATTTGTAAGTTCTCATTTTTAAAAGCTCTCATTACCTTATCACGTTCTTTTTGCTTTAAGTCACCGTGAATTCCGTCTGCTGGCACGTTCTTAGCCATCAATTGTTTAGCCAGCTTTTGAGTGGCTGCTTTTGTTTTGCAAAAGACAATCCCACGATTATCATTTTCCGTTTTTAAGAATTGTAATAATACAGTCAGTTTATCTTGCTCATCACAGATTAGAAACTTATGCTCAATATTTTTATTCACAGTATTTCTACCTCTTATTTCTATTCTGTGTGCATCTTCGGCCAGGTAATTATTAATAATTTGCTTGATACCATGTGGCAAAGTTGCTGAAAACAACCATTTGCTATCCGCATTAGCCACATACTCCAATATGGTTTCCAAGTCTTTTTTAAAGCCCATACTCAGCATCTCGTCTGCTTCATCGAGCACAATGGTTTTTACATTGTATAAATCTACTGCCTTGCGTTTAACCAAATCGATAAGCCTGCCTGGAGTGGCTACAACAATATGTGTTGGTCTTTTTAAAGCTTGAATTTGCCGATCTATTTGAGCACCACCAAACACGGCCTCAGTAAATATTTTCTCCGTGTACTTTGTAAATTTAAAGAGCTGTTTGGCCACTTGTTGCCCTAATTCTCGGGTTGGACAAAGCACCAAGGCTTGCACTACTTTTTTAGAAGGATCAATGCGGCTAAGCAATGGCAATCCATAAGCAGCAGTCTTTCCTGTTCCTGTTTGTGCTTGGCCTACTAAATCCATATTGGCATTCATTAAAAGTGGAATCACTTCATTTTGAATTTCTGTTGGAGTAGTTATTTTAAGGTCGTTTAGGCCTTTGATTAGATTGGCACTTACGCCTAACTCTTTAAATGTTCTCAATGCTGTATATAATTAAGCTGCAAAAGTAATTAATTCTAACTCCTAACTCCCGACTCCTAACTTCGAACTTTTTAATTATATTCCTTCATTTTCATCTCGCCCACAGTCATATTCATTTCTTGCGCCTTTCGCCTTTCGAGACTGGCTTCGTATGCAGATACTCCATGTAACTCTGACAGGTAATCTAAATGGCCGGGAGAAGTAACTACCATAATATCGTCTGGAGTAATCTCATTCGGGTGGTCGTATCCACAAGACTCGGCAAGCATCTGAGTTTCTTTATAAAGCACCTCGGCATAGGTGGCTACTCGTTTGGCCGCAGCATCTATATCCAAAGCCTTTTCAAGGCTCTTGTTTTGTGTAGCAATGCCTGTAGGGCAGTTGTTAGTATGGCACTCTAATGCTTGAATACAGCCTAATGACAACATAAAACCACGTGCCATATACACTGCATCGGCACCTAAGGCCATGGCTACAGCCACATCAATAGGAGTAGAAATTTTACCACTGGCAAAAATTACAATCTTATCTCGGATGCCTTGGCTTTTAAATGCCCAATCAGCCACAGCAACAGCCTGTTTCATGGGCAACCCTGCATACGAACTCAGTACATGCGGTGCTGCTCCTGTTCCTCCATCACCTCCATCAATAACAATATAATCAGGACCACGGCCTGGTTGCTCTTTTACAGTTTTAGCTATTTCTTCAATTTCTGCGGTATGGCCAATCACCATTTTAATACCCACAGGCTTTTTTACAACATCTCTAACATGGTCTATAAAATCGAATAATCCAGCTACATCGCTAAACTCACTATGGCGAGCAGGTGAATAGGCGTCTTTATCCATCGGTATATTACGAATTTCAGAAATTTCTTTGGTGATTTTTTCTTTCAGAAGCATCCCTCCTTTACCCGGTTTTGCGCCTTGCGCCAACTTAATCTCAAACATTTTTACTTGAGGGTGCTCCGCTTTTTTACGTAGTAAATCGTCATCCAATTTACCTTCTGTATCTCTAATGCCGTACTTGGCCGTACCTATTTGAAATATTAGATCAGCTCCACCATATTCGTGGCAAGGCGCTAAACTGCCCTCTCCTGTATTATGCATAATACCAGCCATTTTAGCGCCTGCATTAAGTGCAGCGTGTGCCCGATATGACAGGGCTCCAAATGACATGGCACTAATATTTATAAAATGCTCCATAGTTACTGGATCTACTCCTGTGTGTTCTCCAATCACTACTTTATAAGCTCGGCCTACCTTATCCCCAGTTTTCGATTTGGTATTCGTAAAAGTAGCAGGCATAATCAAGGTGGTTCCTACCTTATCCATATCAATTTGACTACCAAAACCAATGGTGTTTCTAACGCCTAATGATGACTCGTAAATCCAATTTCTTGTAATCCGGCTATAAGGAGTCTCTTCTTGATCGTTCAAAAATAAATATTGGCGCAATAAAGGCCCCATTTTAACAAGCAGCTTCCTTCCCCAAATAACTACCGGAAAAACCCGTTGAACAGGATAATTTTTTTGAGTTTTATCGTGGATATACACGAATATAATACCAAGTATAAGAGCCGAAACAAGAAAATGGCTGTAAAGCAATTTCATCAATTGCCATACTGTGTAATTTGAAAAATTTATCTCTAATACTAAATAGCCATAGCCAAAGGTGGCTGCACTAGCAAGTACAAGCCACAACAGCACTTTAAGGTTTAGAGATTTAAAAAGAGAGCTAAATGAAGGAGCTTTACTTACGCTCGTGCCAGCGAATTTCCGTTCTTCTGCCATAATAATAGGATAGGTTTTAGGTTCAGTCGTAAAAATTAAGATAAAATAAAGTTTATTGCAACTTCTTACAAACAAACCATAGATGAGATCATTGCAAAAATTATTTCAAATAGGCTAATTTGATTTGCGCCACTAGTCACAATTATGCTATTTTTACATTAACCAGATTTACAATTTATGTTAGTTCTTATTTCACCTGCCAAGTCATTCCACCCAAAAGCATTTACGCCTGATTCTCCAATTCCTCATACTTCTTCTACCCCAGATTTTAAAGACGAGTCTGCTCGATTAATTAAAAAAATGGGTGCTTTTTCGAAGAAAAAGGTGGGAGAACTAATGAACATCAGTGCTGAATTGGCAGCTCTGAATGTTGATAGATATCAAAAATGGGCAACAGAGCCAAACAGAGAAACTACTTCCCCTGCTATATTAGCTTTTAATGGGGAAGTGTATAGAGGCCTTAATGCCAAAGAAATGAGTTCTGATGATTTAGATTTTGCTCAAGACCATCTTCGAATTTTATCGGGTTTATATGGAGTGCTTCGCCCATTGGATTTAATGCAAGCCTATCGCTTAGAAATGGGCACACGACTAAAATATTATAGCTATAAAAACCTCTATCAATTTTGGGGAGATAAAATCACCAAACGGCTGAACCAAGATTTAGGAGAGGGAAAACATATAATCAACTTGGCTTCAACCGAGTATTATAAATCGGTGAACGAAGCGAAATTAAATGCCAAGGTTATTGTGCCTCAATTTAAAGACTTTAGCAATGGTAGCTATAAAATGCTCATGACTTACGCAAAAAATGCACGCGGAGTTATGAGCAATTACATCATCAAAAACAGAATTATCGAACCTGAATTGCTCAAATCGTTTGATGGTAATGGGTATGCGTATGATCCTGCTCAATCTGATGAACATAATTGGGTATTTCTAAGAGGATAATAATTTAATCTAATTTTCTAAAAATTACTTCATCTTTTGCTTATATTTATTCTTTTAATAATTACTAAATTAATAGGATGATCAATAAACTATTTATATTTCTAATACTATTAGTAGCAATAACTGCATGTAACGATAAAAACCAAGGCTTTATAAAAATCGACCCTTACGACCTACAAGTAATTAATTATTTTGAAAAAGTTGCGTTAGGATTTTCAAATAGCGATATAAATAAAATTACTAGAAAGTGGAAAGATCCCATGATTGTTTACATGAACCCCAAAGCAAGCAATCAATTAAATTTAGAATTGGAAAAAATTGTGGGAGAAATCAATGCCCTGAGCACAGATGGTTTTGAGGTTGAAATAACGAACGATTCCCTTCTATCCAATTTTGATATATTTATTGGTAGTGCCAAGGAGTACTATAAGGTGTATCCATCACAAGGAGATACAACAAGTACATCTAGAGGTAGTTACAATATTTATTGGCGTAATAAAAGTGATATTTTTTATGGCAATATGCTTATAGACCAAAACCAAGAAGATGCAACATATCATAGATTTATATTGCGTAAATTTTTAACAGCTTCCATAGGGCTAACCAATCAATGGCACGATTATCCTGAAAGTATTTTTTATCAAGGCTGGTCAATTGTCAACAATTACCAACGTATTGATAGGGATTTAATTAGGCTATTATACCACCCCGACATGAACACTGGCTGGAGTGGAGAAGTGCTACGCAATAAATTGCTTAATATTTTAATGAATGAAAAGGGCTAGTATTACTTCCTCCCTACCATCATAAATAATGGGTATTCTTTGTTAGCACCATCCTCCGATTCTTTTTCGATAGTATGGCAAATGCCATAATGAGTTACTGTTAAACCAGAATTTTTAAGTTTTTGCTCGAGTTCTGCTTGCACAAACCCTTTATGTCCGTGGAATTCATCTTCGTGGAAACTGCCATCTTCTTTAACTAAATCAATGATTACCAAATAGCCATTGGGGTTTAACAGTTCTGCTGATTTTTGCACAAAACCTAATGTATCCTCAATATGATGAAGGGTTTGTAAAATAAAAATAAGATTATACCGTGTACTTGGCAACCCCTGGGTCATCATATCATACTGAATAGGATGTAACGTATTTATACCTTGCTCCTCCACTTTGCGCTTGGCAGCCTTTGTCATTTCAATGGAAGAATCCATTAACTCGATAGAAGGAATTTTGTCTTTAAGAGCAAAACTTAGCAAGCCCGTTCCACTCCCATATTCCATGGCTGTTTTTACTTTTGTCAAATCCACTTGAGTAGCTAAATAATCTGCTAGCTTTTGTGCTCTAGTTGAATGGTCATGGTTTTTATCCCAGTCGGCTGCTTTTTGATCGAATTCGCTCATTGTTTTGTTATTGGTTCCCACCTACGTTAAAACTTCAGTGGATAAAATTGGTTAAGAGTTATTGGTTAATTGTAGATTCATAATTATTCATTGCTAATTATCAATTACTCATTGTCTTTTTATGTTTTTTAATCATTGCCCACTCAAATATAGCAGGGAAATATTGCTGCATAATACGCGTAAATTTACCAATAGCAGATAGCGTTTGTTTATAGGTTCGTTGTTCAATTCCTTTTACAAAGTAGTTAGCTACTTCGCTCAAGGGCATTCTTTTAAATTGGGTACGCACTGGCATTGGTTTAATATTTCCTTGGGCATCATAATAGGTTTTATCCAAGTCATTTTCAGCAAAGCCTACATAATTAATGCCCACATGCACACCAGTGCCTGCCAATTCAATCTTTAATGATTGCACCAACCCTGTAAGCGACATTTTGGAGGCAGAGTAGGCAGAGTAGTTCGGTAACCCCATATAACCGGCAATACTTCCTGTAAAAACCACACTCCCTTTTGATTTTTTTAGATGTGGCAGTGCTGCTTTTGTAGGAAATAATACCCCCATAATATTAGTATGAAACACATTTTCAAATACTTCGGGGCTAGTCTCGGCAATGCTCCCTTCCATAGCGATGCCTGCATTATTAATAAGAATATCTAATTGTCCATACTTTTCGATGGTCTCAGAAACGAGTTGTTCACACTCTTGGTATTTACCTACATCGGCCTGAACTGCATACACCTCAAACCCTTGTTCAAATAAATCAAGTTTGGCTTGGTTTAACTTTTCAGGGTTTCGACCATTAAGCACAATTTTAACTCCTTTTTGAGCCAAAGCAATAGCAATGGCTTTGCCTATACCTTGGCTTGAACCCGTAATTATGGCTACCTTATTTTTAAGATTTATATTCATTATTTTAAATATCCATTTTCTTTAAACCACTCAAAGGCTTCGTTAACTGCAATTTTTATGGGTGTTTGTGGCATGTTTAGTTCTTTTATCGCTTTAGCTGCTGTAAAGTAATTAGTAATCAAACTAAGCCGAGCAACGGCCAAACTTACTTTGGGTTCTGTTTTTGTTAGTTGCGCAAACAGTTGAGAAATGAAACCATAAATTAGAATAAAAACATTCGGAATTTTAAGAGAAGGAGGCTTAATCAATAACTCATCAGCCACCAATTTATTAAACTCTTTATAACTCAAATTTTCGTTGGCCATTAAATAACATTCTCCTTTGGCACCCATTATAAGTGCGTTGCAGGCCGCCACTGCCACATCTTTTACGTGTACAAAATTCTTACCTCCATTGGTATAACCTGGTACTTCTTTATTATATAATGCCAAAAGTAAGGCTCCACTACTTGGTTTGGTATCATAAGAGCCTAACATAAACGTAGGATTTAATATCACCGCATCTAGTTCATCCTTTGCTACCGATTTTAAAATAGCCTCTTGGGCTGCCAACTTAGAATCAATGTAATCCAGTCCATATTTTGCTGATTTAAAAGGGGAGTTTTCATCGCCAGGCTTATCTACTGTACCATGCCCAAAAGAAGTAGCCGTACCAATAGCAACCAGTCGTTTTGCCTTAGTTTTTAAGGCTGCATTAATTACGTTTAGTGTGCCATCGTAATTCACTTTTCTAATAATCTCAGAACGTTGTGGCCAAATAGAAGTATTTGCTGCGGCATGAATAATATAATCGCATCCGTTGGCTGCTGCTTCTACTTCTGAAGGATTAAGGATATCACCATAAATTTTATTAACGGGCAAATTATCCAAGGTTGTAACGGGGCTATTTTTTTGAACAAAGGCGTTTATTTCAAACCCTCTTGCTAAAAGTTCGCGAACAATGTTATTGCCTAAAAATCCATCGGCTCCTGTTACGAGTATTTTCATTTATTAGTATTTAAAAAAGAATATTCTACCCCCTTTTATCTTTCTCGCAGATATCGCTGATTTTCGTAGAAATAAATCAGTGTAATCTAGAGGGACAATAGCAGGAAGCAATATTAAGAGTTTTAAAAAGCTATTGTACATAGAGCTAAACCATTTTTCAACAATTCTTAGGTAATGGCTTACCATTAAACGAAATCAAGTTATCTAATCTGATTGATTGCTTATTTCCCAGCAACATATATTCAACCTTATCTTTAATAAAAAATGTCTTAATGATGGATTCAATAATTACGGTTTTGTCCTCCTTCTCAAATTCAATTATTGATACTTTTCTTAAAGTAGCCGCTTCCTCTAAATAATCGTAAAAAGAGCAACTAATTGGTATATAAAATTCTGTTTTATCCTTAATAATTTTATTTATTATAGCCATAGGTTAGCACTAATTACTTAGTAAGTACCCAGATACCTGTCTTGTTTATTTCTATCATAAAAGAGCTATTAGATTGCTCTATAAGTTCAATTTGATTGAGGTGATTTTCTACTATTTGCAACATCTCTTTATTAGAAATATTTCCTAAATTGATTTTAAGAAGTTTTTTAGGTGAGTGGTTAAGTAAATAACTATTCCTAAAATCTTGATCTTTGGTTATTAAAATAAGGTTATGCTTATCTACATAATTGGCAATGTCTTTATCTTTAGTATGCCATTTATCTAAAATACTATTGATATGTTCTGCTTTGTAACCTAATTTCGAAATGCGTTTAGCAACTTTTATTGAAATATGAACATCGCAAAGAAACTGCACCTAATTAGTAAATTGTAAAACCTCGCCAGAAACAGATTTTTTAGCATAATTTAAGCTTGCCGTAATATCTTCTAGCTCAAGTTCGGGGTGGTCATTTACAATTTCTTTGGGGCTCATGCCTGCACTTAGTAAATCTAAAATTACTTCTACGGGCCAACGCATACCTCTTATTATTGGTTTGCCGTGGCAAATCGTAGGGTCGATACTAATACGCTGTATAGCTAAACTCATAATGTAAATATACGAAGTATTTCGATTAGATGTTATTGGATTTTGAACCCTTGTTGCGCGACTGAAGCCAATAGCGTCAATTGCAAAGGAGGCACAACTGAAACAACCTGTTATTTAGTGTCTCTTAGAAAACAGGTCTTTTTTTATAAAATGAATTAGTAGGGAGTAGATTTTAACTTTCTTTCTATGAGTTGATGCCTGAGCATCAACCGATTAGAAAAAAGTAAAAATATGACCCTAATAAACATTTTTAATTATGAGGTGTTTTCTAAGAGACACTATTTATTTGTAATAGATGACTTCTCCCGATAAAAATCAAAATCGTAATGACGTTGTTTTTGAGAAGGTGATTAGCAATGATATTTGTTACACTTCACTAATTGCTGATAATAGAATGAGCAGCTAATTGGGATACGTTCTTATCCATTAATTATTTTGAGGGCTTCGTTAAACTCTTCGGGCGTATTAACATTGGTTAATGCTTGCACATTACGCTCTGTTAACACCTCCACATCGCTATTAATAAGCACCTTACGAGGGCACGAGTAGCCTTTTGATAAAAAATTGAGCATACGAGGATAGGCTTTTGGTTCCCAAATAGATATTAAAGGCTCTGGAAATTCATTTTGAGGATCGATAAAGCAGGTAGCTAGTTTAGAAGGATTCCGATGCTCCACCAAATTGCCAATGGTTGTTTCATCTAAGAAAGGTAAATCAACCGCTATTACCAACCAGGCCACATTGGGTTCTTGCATAAACGCACTTAAAATGCCTCCATAAGGCCCTAATCCAATAAATGTATCTGTAATGCTAGCCACTTCAAAATCAGCACTTTGCGTTTCATCACGACTTGATACAAATACTTTTTCACACACATTTTCTAATAATTCAATAGCATGTTTATGCTGAGGTTTATTATGATATTCAAGCTTAGATTTATCCGAATTCATTCGAGTACTTTTGCCCCCAGCCAACACTAAACCATAAAGCTTGGGAATCCTATTTCGCAACCAGCCGTCAATAAATTGTGTAATTTTCTCAATCTCAGAGGCCTTATAAACGGGTACTTCTGTATTATTAATATGGGCAACTAAATAATCGGGTATTGCCTCAATCGAATCCTCTAAAATTACCATAGCCACATTGGCAAGCTTATCTTGTTTTTTTACAAGGTCTTTTTTAGGGTGCACGAAGGCAATTTGAGTAGCCGCTTTATGATGATTGGCATTAATAAGTGTGAGATCGACATTCCTAAAATCTGGTTCTTGGTTTAACGAATCTGACCTCTTAAAAGAGATCTTATCAACAAATTCTGCAACAGCACCATAATGTAGGGCACTCCAGCCCTCTTCTTCAGGAGCGTTATGATCTGCATCAATATATCCAACATTCCAGTGCGCCTTTAATAAGTCGATAAGTTTTGCAGATAATGCTTTAATCTCTCCACATGGAGCTCCCATTATTCCAAGTTCATTTCTACCAAATTTTCCACCTATTGGCTTTTGTAGTTTTGCGTGTTTTTGATGTGACATAATAAATTTAGAATTATGATGTGAAAAATATTCTATGCGAATTTAAAGTCCTTCTTTCCTCCTCTTTTTTCTAGCAAACGGGTACTCCTAATTTCTATATTATGGCTCATAGCTTTGCACATATCGTAAATGGTAATAGCAGCAATACTTGCTCCTGTAATAGCTTCCATTTCGATACCTGTTTTTGCTTCTACCTTAGCGGTACATGTTATGATTGCTTGAGTTCCTTGAGTTGTAATTTCAATTTTACAATCCTCCATTCCTACTGGATGGCAAAACGGAATTAGCTCTGCCGTTTTTTTAGCACCCATGGTGCCAGCGATAATTGCAGTATGAAAAACAGGGCCTTTTTTTGAGTATAATTCTCCATCTTTTAGCTCTGCCATAATTTCTTCACCAAGCTCTACAATACTTTGCGCAACAGCCACCCGTTGCGTGATTTGCTTTACAGAAACATCCACCATAGCTGGGTTACCTTTGGGGTCTACATGTGTTAATTTGCTCATTTGCATTCAATTATTTGGAGTAGAACAAAGATAACTAATGATTGCGGTATTACTTTTACCAAAACTTTTTTTGATATGATTACAGTTGCAGAAATAGATAAAATAATTCTTAATTCGATTAAAATAACTAATACCGAACAGGTAGAGTTCGATAATTGCCTTGGAAGGGTATTAGCAGAAGATATTATTGCTGATAGAGATTTTCCTCCTTTCGATCGGACAATGATGGATGGCATTGCTATCAGATTTACAGACTGGCAAGCTGGTAAAAAAAGTTTTAAGATTCAAGAATTATTACCTGCCGGCTCTCCTAAAATTACACTGAAAGAATCTGGTCATTGTATAGAAGTAATGACTGGTGCTGTTTGCCCATTTAATGCAGATACCATTATTAAGTATGAAGATATAGTTATCGAGGATGGTATGGCAATTACTGGAGAAAATCTTACTGTTAAGCCAAGCCAACATGTTCACCCTCAAGGTTCCGATCGTAAGGAAAAAGATATACTTATCAAAAAAAGAACGCAGATAACCGCTGCTGAAATTGGCGTTTTGGCCACCGTTGGTAAGAGCAAAATGTTGGTTCAAAAAAGAATAAAAGTGGCTATTGTCGCTACGGGTGATGAATTAGTGGAAATTAACAAAACGCCTTTGGCACACCAGATCAGAAAATCGAATGTGTATAATTTACGGGCTCACTTAACCTCCAAAGGATATTCAAGCAATATTTTTCACATTATAGATGATAAAAAGAAGCTTAAAAAAGCATTGGAGAAAATATTAAAGGAACACGAAGTTGTTATTCTGAGCGGGGGCGTATCTAAAGGTAAATTAGATTTTGTACCTGAGATATTGGCAGAATTAGGTGTTGAAAAACAATTCCATTTTGTAAAACAACGCCCAGGCAAACCATTCTGGTTCGGAACCTACTCAAATGGAGCGGTGTTTGCTTTACCGGGCAATCCTAATTCCACATTTGTTGGCTTAAACCGCTATGTTATCCCTTTTTTGCTTAGAAGCGAAGGTGTAGAACCCTTAAAAGTAAAAGCTAAACTTGCCAGTGACTTTTCCTTTAAACCTAACCTAACTTACTTCTTGCAAGTTAAGCTTGCCTATACCAACGAAGGACAATTTATGGCTACGCCATTACCTGGCCACGGCTCTGGTGATTTAGCCAACCTAGCAGATGCTGATGGTTTTTTGGAATTACCTATGGGTAAAATAGATTTTAAGAAAGGAGAAGTGTTTGATTGTTTGAGTTATAGATTCTAAACCTTGTCAAACAACTCAATCTGCTCAGGCAATAATCGAAAGCTCATGCGGTGATATGGCGTAACACCAAGTTTTCTAATTCCCTCTCTATGCTCTTTTGTGGGGTAGCCCATATTTTTAGCCCAACCATACCCAGGAAATTCACTATCTAGTTTCAGCATATATTCATCTCGGTAGGTTTTTGCTAAAATAGAAGCTGCTGCAATGGATAAATACTTGCTATCACCTTTAATAATGCACTCATGATTGATATTAGGATAAGGTTTAAACCGGTTGCCATCAATTAACAATAATTCAGGAATTTTGCTCAGCTTAACTACGGCTCTATGCATAGCTAAAAACGAAGCATTTAAGATATTAATTTCGTCTATCTCCTTATGATCTACAAATGCTACAGCATAAGCTAAGGCATCTTTTTCTATTTCAGTTCGTAGTTGTTCTCTATTCTTTGAGGTTAGTTTTTTAGAGTCATTTAATAAGGAGTTTTTGTATTTCTTTGGCAAAATAACAGCAGCAGCCACAACTGGGCCAGCCAAGCAACCACGGCCAGCTTCATCGCAGCCGGCTTCAATTAAATTAGGGGTAAAGTTAGAGAGCAACATACAGATGATAATTTAATATTTATGCGTCATTACGATCCCGATTTTTATCGGGAGAAGTAATCTATTAAATAATAACAGATTGCTTCATCCCATTTACAATATTGTTGTTCTAAAACCTAAGAACGGGATTCGCAATGACATCTAAATTATTGGCGAATTTACAATCATTCCTACAGATAGCTAACCTTAAATGGGCTATTTTTGGCGACTTGCCTAACTCATTATGACTATAAAAGAACACCTTAAAATAAATGTAAATCTTGCGGTGCCCGTGATGGCAAGCCAGCTTGGGCAGGTATTGGTAGGTGTGGCTGATAATATGATGGTAGGTCAGGTGGGCTATATTCCGTTGGCAGGAGCTTCTTTAGGAAATGCCATCTTTTATTTTTTTATGACCTTCGGTTTGGGTGTATCGTTTGCCATAACCCCTCTTGTTGGTTTTGCTGACGGGCAAGGAGATAAAAAACAGTGTGGACAAGTACTCAGACACGGGCTGTTAGTAAACACAGTGCTCGGAATTATTCTCTTTGGAGCGGTAATGCTTGCTGCCCAAAATTTGCATTTGTTGGGCCAAGAGCAAGCGGTAGTAGAGCAAGCTACACCCTATATGTTCATCATTGGCTTCTCTATGATTCCACTTCTGATATTTCAATCATTTCGTCAATTTAGTGAAGGTCTTTCCATGACCAAAGCACCAATGGTAGTTTCGGTAAGCATAAACGTACTAAATGTAATTCTAAATTATATACTGATTTACGGAAAATTTGGGGCGCCAGAAATGGGACTTGTAGGTGCTGGAATTGCTACACTAATTTCACGAATTATAATGGCCATTGTGATGGTTATTTATGTGCTTAAGAACAAAAGATTTAAACCTTATTTAGATGGATTAGGGCTGCAAAATCTAAATTTTAGTTTAATCAAGGATTTACTTCGTATTGGCATTCCTGCTGGTCTTCAATTTGTGTTTGAAGTAGGAGCTTTTAGCATGGCTGCTTTAATGATGGGCTGGATTGGCGCTCCCACACAAGCTGCCCATCAAATTGCCATTAATATGGCTTCTATCTCCTATATGACAGTTTCAGGCCTTGGTGCTGCTGCTGCCATTCGGGTAGGCAATCAACTTGGTAAAAAGAATTATAAAACAATGAAAAACGCAGCACTCACATTAATAGCCATGGGCACAGCCTTAATGGTTGTTTTTGCTGCGCTATTTATAATTGGCAAAGATGCCCTCCCTCTTCTTTATAATGATAAACCTGAAGTAGTTAGCATCGCAGCCGGACTGCTAGTAGTTGCCGCACTTTTTCAAATATCAGATGGAATTCAAGTAATTTCCTTGGGAGCCTTGCGTGGAATGAAAGACGTTAAAATTCCAACCATTATTACATTTATTTCTTACTGGCTAATTGCATTGCCTTTGGGCTATGTTTTGGCTTTTAATTATAATTATGGAGCCTCAGGTATTTGGTTTGGGCTATTCTTAGGGCTCACTATTGCTGGGGTTTGGGTGTTTATTCGGTTTATTAAATTAGCAAATAAACAAATTGCTGTTATAGAATAAACAAGCCAAATTGCGAGTTCTTGAACATAGTCGACAGGTGACTCAGCAAGATAATTCGAAGAACATAAATTACATAGCAGTAATACTATTAAATAAAGTCACCAGCTGACTTGACAAAATTAAAAACAACTCCTTATTTAGAATAATTACAAATAAAGTTTGCAACTTTGTGGTAGGCTATACTATTGATTTTTTCTCATACCCATTTTTGCGGTTTAACACCGAGGTATGTAGGCACAGTATATATATTAATTTTTAAGCCTAAAATAATTATGAACACCTTTTTGCCCACGGTTGAACAACTTCCCGAAAGTCATCCTGTAAAAGTTTATTACGAAGAAAGTACTCTTATTCAAGATTTATTACAAGAGCTCACAGCCATTGATTTCGAAGCTGAATTTCAAAAATATTTTAATATTTTTAATCAATTAGCTACGATTGAAAAGCGGTTTGCTCGTAAAGAAAACCAGTTATTCCCTTACCTAGAAAAGCATGGATGGAATGGCCCTAGTCAAGGCATGTGGGCTTTTCATGATGGTATTAGAGACCAAATTAGAAGTCTCAATGCCCTTAATGAATCGAAGAGCATTTCAAAAATCAAGGAAGAATTGCCTATGCTAATTTCCGAAATTCAACGCCTATTATCTATTGAAGATATGCGTTTATTTCCAAATGCAATGGAGCTTTTAACCGAGGATGATTGGAAGGAATTTTACGAAGGAGATGAAGAAATGGGTTGGATGCTTGCTTATAAACCAACTCCATACCCAGCCATTGAGGAAGCCTATATCCACCCAAGTGAAGATACCAAAGAACGAAAACTATCTTTTTCATTAGACAATACGTATCACTACGATGAAGGCTATATGACACCCGAACAGGTGAATCTGCTCCTTCGATTTTTACCCGTTGATATTACCTATGTAGATGAAAACGACAAGGTTATTTTTTATAACCGTGGGGAAGATCGGGTGTTTAAACGAAGCAAAGGTATTATTGGGCGTGAAGTTAAATTCTGCCACCCTCCACGCAGTGTAGATATGGTTATTCGCATTGTAGATGAATTTAAAGCAGGCACCAAAGATGTGGCTGAATTCTGGATTCCTTTTAAGGGTAGAATGACCCATATCCGTTATTTTGCGATTAGAGATAAAAACAAAAATTACAAAGGTGTGGTTGAAATGAGCCAAGATGTTACCGACATTCAAAAGTTAGAAGGCCAAAAACGGTTATTGGATTGGGATTAACTTTTTTTATCCCTGAGGAACGAGAAATAGCAAATTTCATTTACTCTAATTCTTGTTAATTATTCTGTCTAAAATTTTTTCACCTAAATCCCAAACCATAGTATCTTCATTCTCAAAAGATAGTTTATACATTTTAATGCCTAGATGAATTTCTAAGTCATCATTATTTTTTCCAATATAATATTTCTTTTTATCTATAGGTTTTTCATCTTTATCACGAATTTCATAAAAGCCATCTACATCATTCAGGGGCTTATAAAATGTCCAATATTTCTGTTCTTGAACTTCCGACTTAGTTCGCTCTTTCCAGCAATCTCGTTCCATCCAAATATATGCTTCATCTATACCCATAATCGCAATTTACAAAAAATGTAATCTACAATTCCACTAAACTGTTTATATAAACCATTTTCAGCTACCCTCCCATCGCTTCATCCACCAATTCAATGATGTCTTTCACGTGCATTTTGCCTTCGCTACCGCTGGTTTTAACAGCATCAGTAAACATAGCATAATCCTTAGGGCAAGCCACAATAAAGTGGTCAACTCCATCGCCAATTCCGAGCGCTTCTTCAATACGAATTTCACTTGGGCGAGTATCCATTTTAGAATCATCCATCCAAATACGGCCACCACCTGCTCCACAACAGAATGAATTCTCTTTACAACGTGGCATATCAACCATTGTTACTCCCATTGCTTCCAACAACAGCCTTGGGGCCTCTACCTCGCCATTATAACGACCCAAGTAACAAGGATCGTGGTACGTAACTTTATAGTTTAACTGATTAGGGAATTTCAATTTCCCCTCATTAAATAACCTTATGAGTAAACCTGTATAGTGATAGATGGAGTAATCGCCACCAAACTCAGGATACTCATTTTTAATGGTATTATAACTATGCGGATCTGTGGTAAAAATTTCTTTAAACTTAGCTTTATTCAATACTTCAATATTGTCTTCTGCAAGCATTTCATAAAGTCCCTCTTCTCCAACCCTACGCACATCATTACCTGCATTTTTCTCTCCATCGTAAAGGATTCCAAAATCAATTCCCATTTTATTGAAAATACTTGCCATTTTTCGAGAAAGTCCTTGGATACGAGCATCGTACGAAGCATAATCACCTACAAACCAAAGGAAATCAGCTTCTTCTTTACGTACATCCTTAATTTTAAAATCAAGACCGCTCGTCCACTTAGCACGCATACGTTCGGATTGGCCAAATGAGTTACCATAATCACCAATATTAGCTAAAGTGTCTTGAAGCATATCTTCCATATCCCCTTCTTCAACCAAATCTCTACGAAGGTTTACAATGGTCGTGAGATGCTCGATTCCTACTGGGCAAGCTTCTACACAGGCCATACAGCTAGTACACGACCAAAGCGCTTCTTTGCTAATTACTCCACCAGCAAGTTTCTTAGGTTTCTTTTCATTTGAATCAGATTGACCAAACCACTCGGCCACTCCGCCACTTGACCCATCTACCAATGTTCTTAAATCCAAGATTATATCTCTTGGAGATAAAGGTGTACCCGCATTTTGTGCTGGGCAAGAAACATGGCAACGACCACATTTTGTACAGGCATCGAAATCTAATAACTCTTTCCAGGTAAAGTCCTCCACTTTTTGATAGCCCATGGCAACTTCTTGGCGCTCTTCAGAAACACGAGGAAGTTTGATAGCCGCCATATCATCTTTAAACATAAGGTTGGCATAATCAACGAGCATATGCATCGCTTTAGAATAAGGAATGTAGGCAATAAAGAACATAACCATTACTGCGTGAAACCACCAGGTGTACATATGTACATTATTGGCAGAAATGCCACTCATATCTACCAAACTTGCAAATCCCACTCCTACGGGCGACCACATTTCCCAAGCGGGTCTATCAGCTGCAATTCGAGCTCCTTCTATCACAAAGCCAGTGATTCCTATGAGTAGCAATAGCCACATAAAAATCATATCATCGGTAGAATACCCCTTACGAGAAATGGTTTCTGATTTATCAGCCCTCGTATAATCTAATTGGGCTGGCTTTGATTTTCGTCTTACCATCATCATAACTAAGCCTATGATAAATAGCAATCCAAATATGTCAAGTACTGCTGAAAAGCCTAAATAGAAAGGGCCTTTTAAAAGCTGAACGTCAAAAAATCGAAGAAAGTCGTGATCTAAAGCTACTAATCCAGTACCAATAAGTAAAATCACAAACCCCCACATTATTAAGGAGTGCGCAAAACCAGCATACCAATCTCTTTTAAAAATAGTTCGGTTAGAAGCCATTATGGCCGCTGCCTTGGCAAAACGAGCTATAATATTATTGAACCGTTCTGCATCTCTTCCTTGACGATATTTTTTGTACCTGCGAAAAAAGCCATAGGCAAATACTGCCATGGAGCCAATCGCAATTACATAAAATGCCATTTGCATTAGAAAGGGAAAATTTCGAAAAATTTCTCTGGTTTCCATAATTTAAAATTAGGTTAGGTATAAGTTATACTTAGGTTACTAGCGCAAGCGTCCGCTTGTGCTAAAGTAATTAATGGCACAAGCGAGACGCTTGCACCAGTTTGTTTGAATTATAATTTACCACTTAGGGCTGGTATAAAATCGAATAAATCTTGCACTACGCCATAATGGGCATAATCGAAGATGGGTGCTTTAGGGTCGGTGTTTACCGCAATAATAAGATCAGCATCCTTCATACCTTCTATATGTTCTGGTGCACCACTAATTCCTAAGGCTAGGTATAGTTTCGGCTTCACTTTTAATCCTGATTTACCTACTTGACGTGTTTTAGACAACCATTTGCTATCCACAATAGGTCGTGAACACGAAATTGCTCCGCCTAGTTTTGCGGCCAATTCTTCTGCCAAAGGCAGGTTCTCATCACTTTGTATACCACGACCAACACTAATTAGAATTTCTTGCTGGGTGATATCTACATCACCACCTTCTGGCTCAATTAATCGTTTAAATTGAATAGTTAATCCACTTAAATCAGCAGAAGCAGTTTCTACAGATGGACTTCCATCTACTCGACCAGCATCGGCAGGAAATGAGCCTGAAATTACAGAGACAATGCATCCATCACCTGATGGAGAAGAATCAACATTCATTTTACCACCATATAAAGCACTGGTTATAGTACCTCCATCATTAGATATACCAGAAGCATAAGCCACAAATGGTATATTTAAATCAACAGAAACTCCACCTGCTATATCCATTCCCATAGAAGTATTGCCAATAAGCACCATTTTAGGGCTATTAGCCTCCACCACAGAACCAACTGCTTTGCAATACGCCTGTGGATTATACTCCGCTAAGTTGGCATCATCTACATAAATAACTTTGCTTGCCGCACCTAACTGACTAGCCATACCCTCGGCACCGCTACCCAATAATACGGCTACTAACTCACCACCAGAGGCGTCAGCCATTTCTTTGCCTTTACCCAGCATTTCAAAAGTGATATCCTCGATTTTACCTTTTAGATGTTCTACAACTACAAATATTTGATTGCTCATTTTATTCCTTTTTGAGTTAGTAATTCCATAATTTTATTTGCTTGATCTTCGGCAGAACCTCCAATCATTTCTGCACCAGCACCCGTATCTGGTTTGTACATTTTAGATACAGAAGAACCTGCATCTACCCCAATATCTCCTGCAGCAACTTCTTCGATAGTAGAGCTTTTTTGAGCTCTACGAACCTTAGCTACAGGTACATATCGAGGTGTTTCACGAGCTGCCTGAATACCTAGTACAATTGGTGTTGAAGCCTCAAATTCTGCCACCATACCAGCGCCATATTCCTTTTGAACAGTAACGCTTCCTCCTGATGCTTGCATACCTGTAACTACACTTACGTGTGAATTGCCAAGGTAGTGAGCCAAAATCACAGCAAGCTGGCCATCCCTATCATCCACGGATTGAACACCCGTCATAATGATATCGTATTCCATTCCTTGAATGGCATTGGCCATTGCTTTGGCAGCCTCGTGCGTACTGTTGCCCGAAACACCTGTTATTTTTACAAGCTTATCAGCTCCTTTCGCAGCTGCAGCATATAATGCTTTGTCAATGTCATCACCATCTAAAGCGATGGCTGTAACGGTTGCGCCACTATCATCTTTCATTAAAAGGGCTTCTTCCAATGCGTGATCATCGAATTCGTTCAATTTCATTTTGAGCCATTCGCGATCCAAATCGGTACCGTCCGAATTAATTTCTAGCTCTTCCACTAGGTCGGGTACTTGTTTTATGGGGACTATAATGTTCATTTTATTATTGGTTTAAAATTGTTCAAAAATTAATTTCTAACATTTAGGTCGCTCCTATGGAGCTTATTAAATTCTCTTTCTTTTTTCTACAAATAGGTCGTCCTGATAGGACTTATATTTATGGTCAAAATCATTTCTCATTTGTCAATAGCCTCAGAGAGGCGCTCTGTCTATAGTTTTTATAATTACAATATTTTAGTTCCGTAGGAACGACCTCTCTTTTTTATTAAATCAAGTCGCTCTAAAGGGTTTATTTATTCATTATCTCCTCTAGTTCTAGTTCCTTTTTAATCTGTACCACATCGTTAGATGATGGTTGAAAAGGAAAATCTCGGTATTGCTCACTTGGTTTATAACTTCCATAAGGTCGTGTACAGCCCACTTCTCCATCGGGGCCTGGGCAACCATCCGTCATAAATGGAATTCCTTTATCCAGATGTTCAATCACCTCATTGATTTTACCTTCATCAACTTTTAGGCTTGTCAGATTTCCATCTGCATCATAAGCTAATGCTTCTGGTTTTAAATCATATTTTTCAATAAGATGCTTAATAAGCTGAATTCTTCTCCAACGTTTAATATCTGCTCTTTCCCAATCGCCCATTCTAGAATCTGGCTCAGGGTTGAAGGAGAATAAATATGGAAATATTTGATTATCGAATAAATGGAAGAAGACATCCATCATATCTTTATCAGACTCGCCTAAGCCTACAACGGTGTGTACGTTTACTTTCCATTCCCCAAATATTTCGCGAGAAAGATTGATAATATCCCAGTAATTACTCCATTTTAAAGAACCATTAGGCACATCTGTTCGGTGTTGCTTAAAAATTGCTTCACTCACTCCATCTAAGCCAACACCGATCATGTCAACACCTAAATCTTTATACTCTTGCAATTTCTCTCTGTTTAACACAGGAGGTGCGCATAAAATAGAAATAGGTGTATCGGTTTTAGCCACTAATTTTTTAGTGATTTCAATGGTATCTGCGTGTGATTTTGGGTGTGTTACTTGTGAGATGCATAAGCGTGTCATATTCTCGGCATACGTGGTCATTCTATCCACCACTTCATCGGTATCTACCAAAGGCCATTCCACTCGAATAAACGATTTATCTTCGTAATCACCAGGGCGAGTACGAGCTAATCCACAATAACCACAATCAGCCAAACAGCCGTTATCATAATTTAAAAGAATATTAATTCCACCAAAATCAAAATCTCTCGTAAACCTACCCGACCGCATACGTAAGGCCATCGCACTGGCTGCACTAATACGCACAAAATCGGGACTCATTTTCTTTTTTTCGTCTTCGGGAACTATGGTTTCTAATGGAATCATATATTATTTAACTTCTAAAATTTTAGTTTCTTTTTCAACTTTAGGGTAGTAGCACGACCCTTTATACGTATATCGTTCGGCCGCCATGGCTCGCTGGGCTGCCAACCAAATACACTCCGTAATTACGGCTGGCACTAGGCCGAATTTTAAGGCATCGTACTCGTTAGATTCAAACACCTTATTTACCGTATTGCTAATATTCTCTTTATCCATCGAAGCCCATTTTAACTCCGATTCTATTTTGTTGAAGATCTCTGCCTGCTCAAAAAAGTCGCCTGTAATCAGCACACTTTTTATAATTTCTCCTTTAAGGCCAATGTAGGTTCGAATGAGTCCAGCTGGTGTTTTCTTCAAACTCATCCCTGTCATATCCGACTGTGGCGACCGTTGAAAAAGCCAATCTTCGGTTAAATATCTTTCCTGCTCTAATTGGTTGATTTTTTGGGTCTCTTCAAGGGAAAACTCTTGCGTTGTAAACTCAGTACCCAAAGCTTCGGCAAAGCAATGTTTTACTACTTCAGTTACTTCTTCTAATGTAACTTCCCTTCCTAGTTCTTTTGAGATGGTCGTAATCCGTTGTTCAATGGAGCTAACTTTCTTTTTATCGGCATATTTCTGAATAGGAATTTTAAGTACCTTCAACATTTGTGCAATATCGAGATCGACCAAGAGGCTTGTATGAAATTGAATAGCTCCTGCTGCATCTACGTGAACACCAAGGCCTGCAATTTTTTTACCCTCTACTTCCAAATCATTCTTCGACCTGAATTTAGCTTCGATACCTAAAAGGCCTAAGGCTTTAATGACTGGGTCTGAGAATTTAGTGTATAGCTCACGAATGTTTTCCCATTCAAAGGATTTAGAAGAAGTAGCAAAGCATATACCCAATTGACCCGAACCCATTAAAATGGCTCCGCCACCTGTTAACCTTCGTCCAAATTGGAATCCATTTTCTTTGCAAGCTTCAATATCAATTTCCGCATTAATATCTTGAAACCGACCCGCCAGCACCGCATAATCTTGATAATTATATAAACGAAGTGTTGCAGGAAATTTATTGGACACAAGCGAGACGCTTGCGCCAGCATTAGATAATTCAACTCCTTGTTGATGGTATTCCATTAGGAACTCATCGGCTGCTAAGCCGTAGGAAGCGGAGGTGTTGTGTTCGTTTATGTATCGAAATTTATTCAATGCGTAATTATTAATGTTCAATGTGTAATTATCAATTGTTAATTTTTATAGGTTGACTTTTAATTGATAATTGTACATTGTTAATTGTTAATTGGTTTTCAATCAATTCCACAAGAGCAAGAGTTTTCGTAAAAACTAGGTTTCAGCCCTTTGGTCTTAGCAAAATCAATGATTCCTTCTGCGGGGTAAGCGATGCCATTAAGGCCGGCTTTAACCGCAGCTAAATCCACAATTTTTTTATACTCTCCACCTGGGCGGGCACAGCCTACCAAGATGTTGGAATCTGGCATGGCAATACGTGCTTTTTGAAAGAATTCCTCCACTTCATCTGTTGAAGGCGGCTCCACATCTTTCATAGGCGTATCTTGCATCGGAGTTAATATCACTACAATTAAAGCATGAACAGGGTATTTCTTAATCATTTCTAGGGCAGCATATTCGCCTAAAAATTTACCGTAATGTAAGCCTAGAATAATATGTGGACGAATGCTTAATCCGTGGCGAGTTAAACGCTCGAGCGTTGCATCAAAATCATCTACCGTAGTGTTCATATGATAGACTTGCTCAATGGTTTCTTGTGCTCCAATGATATCCAATGCCACTCCATCAATTCCTGCACTGGCTAGGCCTTCGGCCATTTCTTCGCTTACCAAACCGGTATGCATAATTACTTTTAAGCCTAGTTCATTTTTAATCCGTTTGATGTCTCCGATATGCTTCATAAATGGCACTTGTCCATTTTTCATCGAGCCTCCACTGATTAAAACGGATTCAGTTCCTTTGGCTTTCATAATCTTGCACATCTCAAACAGCCCCTCTTTTATATCTAGAGGAATCATTGGGTCCAAAATTTTGGTATCGCAATGATCGCAATCCAACGCACAGGCATTGCCTGTTATGCTAATGGGTAAAAATGCGTTGGGCTTTTTTTGCTCAAACTCAGGAATGTTATACGACTTAAGCCCAGGTGCATAAAACTTAATGTCATCACAAAAATTGGCTTTGCGCACGGCAAAGGCCTGTTCCATTAAACTTTGTTCTGCTACTACTGTGCTATCCATCCTTTGTCTTCAAATTTTTTAAGTTCTGATTTAAACCATTCCACCACTTTATCTTCTCCTATGATGAGGTCTAAGACTTCATTCTCGGCATTAGTTAACTCCATTTCTACCAACCAACCATCACCGTAAGCATCGTAGTTAATCAATCGAGGGTTTTCGATTACCTCTTGGTTGACTTTAGTTATTTTGCCAGATAACGGAGCCTTTAATGGGCCTACATGCTTTTCAGCTTCAATAGTTCCAAAGCCTTCTCCTTTAGAGAACTCTTTTCCTAAAGCATTCATTTGAACTGCCACAAAAGCACCACTTGTTTCTTGAATCAACGGACTCATTCCTACCTTGGCAACATTGCCTTCTATCTTTACCCAATAATGCTCATTAGCATCATAGAACAAGGAGGTGTCAACATCGTATTTATCTATTTTTATCATTTATGTTTTTATTTTTAGACCTGACCGGTTTCAAAAACCTGTCAGGTCTGTGTATATTACCCCATTGCTTCCACTATAAGTTCAGCTATATCTTTAACAGCTAGTTTACCTTCGTTGCCTGTTGATTTTACTGCATCCTCAAATCTTGATATTTCGTAAGGGCAACAAACCACTAGTAAATCAGCACCTGTTTCAACAGCCTCTTTTACTCTGTTTTCAGAGAGGCGTTCGTTTACGTGGTCTGACATAAAGCCATCGAGCCACATGCCGCCACCACCGCCACCACAGCAGTAACTTTGTTCCTTGCAACGACCCATCTCAACCAATTCTACTCCCGGAATGGCATCTAAAATTTTTCGAGGCGCTTCGTACTCTCCATTATGGCGACCTAAATAACAAGGATCATGGAAGGTAACTTTATAATCAAGTTTATTGGTCATATTTAGCTTATCCATTAAGGGAGCTAAATACGTGGTGTAGTGAATTACGTCATATTCTCCACCGTGCTTAGGATATTCCTTACGCAAGGCATTAAGCGCATGAGGATCAGTCACCAACATTTGCTTGAACTTATATTTACTGAATGTTTTAATGTTTTGCTCTGCAAATTCTTCGAAAAGACCAACTTCACCTGCCAATCGTTGTGAGTCACAAGAGCATTTTTCTTCCGTTCCGAGTACCCCAAAGTCAGCTTTAAGTGTATTAAGTATGGTAGCCATATCCCTACTGGTTTCTTTACCACGACCGTGATAGGCTGGATAGCACTCTACAAACCAAAGTAAATCGGCTTCTTTTTTATCCTTCATTAAAGGTACCTCCGAATTAGTTTCTGTAATCCAATCGGCACGCTTGCGTTGCGATTCTCCTAATGGATTTCCGTATTCGAATGTATTTTCAAATGCTTCTTGTAATTCATCCGGTACATTGCCTTCCATTACTGCTTCTTCACGCACAGCCGGCATAATTTTAATCATATCTACCTCTTTTGGGCACACACGAAGGCAGTTCATACAGGTAGTACATTTCCAAAGTTCATCTGATTCGAACAAATCCTTACCCCTTAACAAATCCGAAAACACTCGCATTGGGCCATATTCACCCACGGCATCCACTGGGCAAACAGGTATGCATTGGCCACACTGGTAACAAGCCCCAATGGATTCAGCTCCTTCTAGGTCACGTACTTTGTCTAAAGTATCTGTATTATAATCAAAAATTACACGTTGCTCGAACATCCGGTTCCAATCTGGCCCCAATTCAATGCCATCTACAACGGCCATTTCTTTTTCGATTATCTGTTTTTTATCAATTGGCATAATATCTCAATTAATTAAATTTTTAATTCTTTTTAATACGTGTCTGTTCTGAAATAAACTATACATCTAGTCTCGTTCTTTTGTCTATTCTATACATTTTATATCTTAACAAACACTATGCAAGCACAGGGCTTTTTCTTTGATGAACACCCAATATTCTCTTGGAGAATTCAGCTAATGGTGGCATCACTTTATTAAATTCGTCAGTCATTTTTACCTTAAACACGGTGTAAGCATAAATCACATACACGCAGCTCAGATACACATCTGTTCCAAATAACGATCGGTTTATAAACTGAAATTCAACGGCTTCAGCCATTGCGTGTACAAAGGTTATTGCCTTGCCCACGTTCATATACATTTCGCTATATGTAGCGGCAGAGAGGTTAAATTCTTCGCTTACTACTAATGGAAGAGCGCCAGTATTAATCTCAGGATCCCAAACCCAACGATTCCACAGCCAGTATTTATCAGGATTATTATAATGAAGCAATTCACCTGCTAAATCATATCGTAAGTAGGTATCTAATTTTTTATGGCTATCCATAAAATTCTGAAACCTCTCCTTTACTGGTTTTTCATCGTATAACAACTTATAAAAGCTAGTTTTATACTCCTCCAATGAATAGGTTTCAAACATCAATTTCACCTTTCTATTGGTAATAAATATAGTTTTAAAAATAGCTGTGAGTTCCTCTTTTGTTAAAGTTGGCAATTCTACTTGATGAAGGTTTTCTTGGAGAAAGGCACTTTTTACTTCTAGTAAAGAGGCGATTTCAACCAAATCTTCCTTCTCAATTCTTCCAAGTGTTTCTTTCATAAACTCCTGGCACACATGCATGTCAATTACCTGACTCATAAATTCTACTTAAGCGGGCACTGCTACTCTTCTTACTGCTGCGATTGATTTCATTGCGGCAGCTCCGGCAGCAGATATACAATCTTCTAAATCAGATGGGCCTGTACAGGCTCCTGCAGCCATTACACCTTCTACATTAGTCGATACCGTATTAAGAGCACCACCAATGGTTTCAATAAATTTGTATTTATTTTTATGAACACCGAAGATGTCAGCTACTGCAATGGTACCAGCACTTGGCTCCATTCCTACCGCTAGAATTACCATATCCATTGGCACTTCCATTGGTCTTCTCATAGTGGTATCTTCTCCTTTTACAATCAAAGTGTCGCCCTTTTTAATAATCTCCGTGGCCATTCCTTTGATGTAATTTACCTTATGCTTTTCTTGTGCAGGCCAGTAAATTTCATTTTCCCAATAGCCATACATACGCATATCTATATAGAAAATAAACACTTTACAATCTGGTAACATCTCTCTAATTTCTATCGCTTGCTTAGAAGAAATACCACAGCAAACTTTGGAACAATACTCGTTACCAATTTGGCGATCTCTAGAACCTACACATTGGATGAATGCTACTCGTTTAGGTTTTTCACCTGTTGAAGGACGTACAAAGTTGCCTGACTTCAATAGTTTTTCAGCATCTACTAAAGTCACCACATCATCGTGCTCATAGTAGCCGTATTTCTGCGTTTCTCTTCCTGGATCGAAATGTGTGAAACCAGTAGCAATTATTACTGCACCAGCCTCAATCGTAATATCTTTCCCTCCAGTATTTGCGCTTACTTTAAAATCACCTGTTGAGCCAGTTGAACCAGTTACTTCGGTGTTAAGCATTATTTCTACGTTAGGGTTATTCTCAACCGCATCTCGCATTTCTTGCATCGCTTCGCCAGCATCGCGCATGTCTGGCGTAAGTGCTGCATATCCAGAGGCTTCAGGTGTTCCACCAAGTATCTCTCTTTTTTCAACAAGAATTGCTTTATAACCTAAATCAGCAATGCCTCGTGCGGCTTCTAGTCCTGTTGGGCCTCCACCTATGATTAGTATATTTTCGTTAGCCATATTAATTCTATTAAATATTTTAAGTTTAACGGTCAGCGTCTTCCCAAGACATATACTGTTTCTTACCGTCTTTTATTTCTTTAATTTCTGCTTGAAATTCAGCCCAAAGCTTATCTGTATCAAATCCTAATTTTTGTAAGAAGGCCTTGTTGTCCGTATTGTGCCAGTGCAGTTGTAATACTTTATAAGGATGTGCTCCCATTGCTAAAGCCGCAATTTGAGAATCAGACATTACGGGTAAACCCACTTTTTTACCGTGTGCTTTACCTGCAAACTGACTTTGATCAAGTGTGGTAACACAACCTGTATCATGTGTTACAGTCACGTCAGGGTTCACTTCCTCAATCATTACTTCAATCTTTCTTTGCACTGAGAATGATCTAGAGAAATCTCTGGAAACAAGAATATGTCTAAACCCAAATCCACAGCAATCGTACCAAGTGGAATAATCTCCTACATTAATTCCTAATTTTTGCAATGTGCCTGTGATGATTGCAGTTCGTTGCGCTCCGTATATTTCACTATCATAAATAGCATCTTCTTCCACTAATTTGTGGTAATGACAAGCAGGGTGTACTGTAGCTGTAATCATACTCATATCAACCGTTTGCCTTTCCGCTATCTTATCTTTCATAGCCAATACCCACTCGCTGTAATGAACAATCTCTTCAGGAACAATCAACTTTTTCCCAAGCTTCTCCATTATCTTTCTCACCTTCCTTCGTAACTCAGGCTGGTGAACTAAGGCGTGACGCACTTCTTTATAATGACCAAAACTTGTACCACAATGGATGATTGGGAAATAGCCAACCTCATCAGCTGCTGCAAAGTTTCGAATAGCAACTGCAGCTTGTGCTTCAGGGTTTGAGGTAGCTGAGGCATAATAATTCCAAGCCGTACAAGAAGTTTGATCTGTAGGATCGTGATAATCCAACCCAAACTGTCTGTTTAGCCAGAATATAGAAGCTGAATACCCAGGGATATGACCACATTGGCCACAACTTTTATGATGCCAAGTTTTTTCTAAAGGTATTTTTTTAGTTCTACCATATTTAGTTGTAAGCTCCATGTAATTATCTGGCACCCTCTGTACTTCCAGCTCACCTTCTTTTTCTAATTGAAAAAGCTCTTCTCTTAAATCTGATTTAGGTGCTTTGGTAGGATCTGCTTTAAATTTCCTATCCTCTGCTTTTAATATTGGTATATCTGAAAAACTCATAGTTTTTAGGTTTAATTAATCAAAAGTTACATCATCGTATCCAGCCTCTTCAAGCCTTTCTTCCATTACATCAACAATGATGTCGTATAAGCCTTCATCTACTCCTGCAATTAGATCCATTACACCAGTCATATGCCATATTAGATAGAGTTCAATGATTGTTTTATCATCAATTACCCAAGAAGTTTCTGTCGTATGTAGTGTCTCTGGTGGTAGTGCTCTACGCCAATCGTCTAAGTTGTCAGCAATTTCATATACATGGGTTCCCCAATCAGGAAATGCATCTGGTTGAAGCATATCTGGTGAAACCTGTGTACCCGTAAGCATAATTTTATAGATAATTCTGCCATAACCTGCGAGTGCTTCTTTGGCCGTTCCTAATCCATTTTTAACTGCCACCTCACGCATAATCGTTATAATCTGACCAGGTGAATTCTGCCTCGGGCATCTATCACACGAAAAGCATTGAGAGCAATCCCAAATACTATCAGACATTAAGGTATAAATGAGATCAGTATCTTCACGAGCAACTGCTTGAGCAATTAGTCGTGGACTAAAATCGTAGAACCTTGCCGAAGGACAAGCTGCAACACAAATGCCACATTCATAACAACCATACAATACATGCTCCCATCTTTCATCGGATTTGACTTCATCAAAAAGTCTATCCTTTTCATCCATGCTAACATCTGAATGTTTGTTCTGGCTTAAGTCTAATGCCATCATAATTGTCAGTAGATTTAGTTAGTTTATAAATTTAATTCTGCTTGACCTTTTCATCTTAACCGTCATTGCGAACATAATGAAGCAATCTGTCCCAAATTAGGGATTGCTTCGGTCGTACCTCCCTACAATGACATTAGTTATGCATAAGTATCAGATCCATCAAGATGCGTACATTCGATACCATCCGTTTCAATCTTCTCTTTGTACGCAGCAACTGCATCGTCTCCGGTTAACAGCTCCGCAAGGTCAGCAGCAAGGTTTTCACATTTCATTTCTACAATCCAGCCATCATTATAAGGGCTCCTATTAATTAAACCTGCATCGCCTACCAATGCTTCATTTACCTTGGTAATCTCACCAGCTACAGGTGATTTTACAGGGCCTACATATTTTCCACTTTCTACAGTAGCAATTGGTTTTCCAAGTCTACGTGCAGTTCCAACACTTTTAGTTTTTGCGTGTAATAATGCTCCTGCTAAACTTTGTGCAATGTCAGTCATGCCAACTACTACGGTAGAATCATCAACTACTCTTACCCAAGTGTTGTTTTTTACACTATAATGTAGGTCTTTGAGAATTACACAGCTATTTACTTCTTCGTGTGCCATATTGATTAGGTTATATATTAAATTCTTTAATTAATTTCTTAGAAATACATTACGTGATCGTAGGTAAGGGATAGTTCGATTATACTAGTAGCTCCCATAATCTCCACTCCATCAATTAAGTCTTCCACTTTCATATCCCATAACTCAAGACTTTGCTGACAAACACGCAACTCAACTTCACTATCCATTGCCATTTCTAGCATTGTTTTAAGGTTTACATTGCTATCTTTTACTAGCTGTACCTTTTCGGCTTCCCCTTTTTTAAGTTGATTGGTTCCGTTCATTGTAAACCATACCATTACTTCAATTTCCATCGCAGCAGCTGCCATTGCGTAAAAAAGTGGCGAATAAGTTCTAGTGGGTGTTTCCACACCGTGTGTTTGTATTACAAGGATTTTCTTTCCTTCTAAATCGTCCATATCCATACTTAAAGTCTTTTAGTTAAGGTTTAAATTATAAAATGTTGAATCGTTGATTCGTTTATTTGCTTTAGGTTCAATTATCAAATTTTATTGTTCATTAAAAATTGAAATTTATCCATTTATTTTAACTACCATTAAATCTCACAAAGGCTGTCAGGGTCGGCAAAAACGAAAATGTATTTCTTATTCCAATCCCAATTGTCATCTTCCATCAGGGCCTTTACTTTCTCTTTGCTCTTATCAAAAGCAATCAATTTAAATTCTTCTGCCCTTCTATTCTTTCCCGTTTTAATCACTTCTAAAAGCAACCACTGGTTGATCTTTTCATTATAAAGTTTTGCAACATCTTTTGCATTAATTACTCCTTGCCAGTGCTCCATGTCCTGTTTGTTGCATTTGTAATTCTTTTACTTTATAAATCGCAGATGTCCAATTACTCGAAAGATGTCCTTCTGTTATACTTTTGATTTTCTTCTCTAAAGTTTCAAACTCCATCAGGGTTCCAATCAATTCACTTTCTAACTCTTGAAGAGAATAATTCAAAGAGTCAACACCAGTTAAGGTCAACTTAACTTCAGAAATAAAATCGTTCCTCATTGTAATGAGAGCATTCATTTTACCTCCTTCTACTTCTTTAGTTACTTGTCCAATCCAAACTCCTAAATGGACTTTGAAAATTTTATCCTTGGGTTGAGTTCGTTTGGTCTGAAAAATCCAATCGTCTTTCACAAACTTTTCCTCAATCTTCTCCATTTCAAAAACCTCTTCATCGGTGAAGGTTCCTAGCTCAACCGAAAGTCCCAATTCTTCTTGGCATTTATCTCTGTACACAGATATCACTTCGCTTCGAGGCGGCAATTTGTCCAACTCAATGTTCATTGTAGTAAGGTAATGAAGCAGGTTTCTGCGAACAGCCTCCCGAAACTCATCACTTGGTACATTGATAGCATCAATCATTGTATTATAGTTAAAGTCGAATAGGAAATTACCTGTTACAACCTCAGCCTCACCGATGGTGGCAGCTCCTGTACCTACAATTTTTTTTCCATCAACATGAACATCGTTGATTGCGTGGTAGTATGCATTAATTCCAAAGAACTTATAGGTTTCTATCAATGGTTTTACAAAGAGTTGAAACCGTTGGTCCACTCGCATTGGTAGTGAACTGTGTTGAAATATCCATTGAACAAATAGCTGCCCTTTATCTATGTAAACAGCACCTCCACCTGTTTCTCGTCTTATTACAGGCAGATCATTTGATCGGCAATAATTTATATCAAGCTCATTTTCTACATCCTGAAAAAACCCTACACCCATCTAAGGCGTTCCTGGAGTTGCCAGCACTTTTGTATC